>JBKHCI010000079.1:0-7795 GCA_046541915.1 Desulfonatronovibrio sp.
AGACGCCCTGCTAAGCCTGTGTTAAATCCATAAAAAAAGCGTCATTTACTCCATCCAGGAGGAGAAACGATTCCGCCGCCACTTCCATAACCACTGCGTCCCTGTACCGTGCAAGAGTTTTAAGCTGAGGATGTGTGTATAAAAGCTGATCCAGAAGAGCACTCTGGTCAGACGCAGAAACAGGACAACATGTACCGCTGATGGTCAGGGCCTTCACTTTTGCCCTGTCTTCATTATGGTTTGCTCTGGTGTCCACCATCAGGCAGACTTTGGGATTGGTCTTAATATTCCTGAACTTACGGGAATCTTTTCTGGTCAGCATATATATTTTCCGACCATCATCACCAGCGACATAAGCCATAAGCGAACAATAAGGCTTATTTTCAGCACTGGTCGCCAGGACTGCAAGATCATTGTTCATAATAATATGTTTAATCATTTCCAGCATAAAAATACACCTTAATAAACCGCCTTCCTGCAACACAGTATCTGTTCCACCTGAACATTGGCCGGCTCAATTCCGGAGTAGTGGATGCCTGTAAATTCCATCATAAATCATTGTCCGGTGCTTGAAGAAACTACACTTCAACGATACCAATGGATTTTGACATTAAAAAAAAGCTCAGAATTTCTGGAAATTCTGAGCTCTGTTCAATATCTACCCGCTTTTCCCGGTCTTTTCCTGCTCATCAGTAAATGTGTGCCTGTGGGCGATTTCTTTAAGTACCTTCTGATAATCTTCTTTTAATTTATACAGATAATCCGGATCCATCTTGCCCTTCCAGGTTTCAACCTCCAAAAATCTTTGAGGAATTTTGATCTCTTCCGGCTGAAATCCTGTTCTGAATTTAAGAGCCCAGCGATGAGCCTGAACAGCTTTCACGCTTTTGTCCAGTTCCTGTTCTGAAAAACCATAACCAAGAGAGTTGAGGGCCTTTAGGATAATTTCCCTGGGATAGGCTTTACGCCCGAATAAACAGCCGGCCATGGAACACATAAGTATCCTGTAGTATTCCTGATCCTGCATGTAATCTATTGCTTTAGCCGCGTTTTTGGCCTGTTTTTCCTGATCAAAACTATAAGCTCCGGTATCCAGATGAGAATGCCTTAAACCTAGGGCCTGACTCACGAAATAATTTTCCCCGGTGGCATAGCCAGCCATTTCCTGACCAAGAACACAGGCAAACTCCTCGCCTCCGTATTTTCCGGCTGCAGCCAGAGCGCCCTTACCCAGATAGCGGTAGAATTCATTGCTCTGATCAGCCAGGTTTTTCAAAGCAATCTGATAGGACTCTACATCTCCGAATTTCAGTTCGGCCTTGGTCTGGTCGGTCGAAACAATTCCTTTTTCCAAGGCTTCAGTGGCCCAGGCCAGGGCCACGCCTGCGCTTATAGCGTCCAGCCCCAGTTTTTCCACATCCTCCAGAAGGGTCAGCACCCCTGATGCCGAGGCCACTCCCAGCATGGAACCGACTCCAAAAACAGGCTCATAATCATAAGAAACCTGTCTGTATAAAAATTCATGCTCATCTCCAAATCTCTCCCGCAGCAGGCCGATATGAATACACCCCACAGGACAACCAGCGCAGGCCACCTGCCTGAGCAGCAGATCCTCAGCAAATTTTTCCCCGGAAATAGAGCGTATTTCAGGATCATGCGTACTCTGGAGGTTCCGCCAGGGCAGGGCCCTTAATTCATTGAGAGGTATAAGGTTTTCAGGAGTGCCAAGATCATGGTACTTGCGCACTGCTCCGCTCCGGGTAATATCTTTATAAATATCCTGGTAAACCTTATTATAGTCCTTTGCGATTTCAGAAGATAAATCATGAGTGGCGTCTCCGGAAATGATGATCCCCTTGAGATTTTTGGCGCCCAGGGCAGCGCCTCCGCCCATACGTCCAAAATGCCGATATGTATCAACATTTACACAGGCGTACCTGACCAGGTTTTCTCCTGCGGCTCCTATGCGCAGGATACTCCGGTGCCCTGGATTTCTGGGTTTGAGATTTCTAAGCATTTTTCCCGTCTTATAAATATCCATGCCTTTCAAATAATGAACATCCTGAATATTAATATCGTTTGCTCCAAAACCAAGACAGGTGAGTTTTTCCGCCCTGCCGGTTATTACCACGGCATCATATCCCGCAAATTTCAGGGCCAGGGCAGACCTGCCGCCTCCGTGTGATTCAGCGTACTGCCCATTATATGGAGACATAAAACTCATTATGGTTTTGCTCATCATGGGAAAGTACCCGGTTAAAGGCCCAATGGCAAAAATAACAGGCTGTCCAGGATGAAAAGGGTCCTGGTCAAAATCAGCATAGTATTCAAAAAGACCGGCTGCCAGTCCGCTGCCGCCCAGCCATTTTTTTCTGGTGTCAAAATATTCAACTTTTGATTTTTTTCTGGTCAGGTCAACTGCAAGTATTCTAAATTTATTATTCATTGCTGGTCTCCTCTGATGGCTCAGCCATTTCAAGACAATCATGGGGGCATAAAGGCACGCACTTTCCACAATGAATACAGAAAATCGGTATATTCTTCTCCGGATCAAAGTAGATGGCGTCAACCGGACAGGCCCTGGCGCACTCCGCACAGTTAATACATAGTTTTTCCTTAAAAATAACTCCTCCGCCTTTTTTAGGCTTTAGAGCCTCTGTGGGACAGACCGGAGCGCATGGCGGCGGATCACAGGCAAGACAGACAGTAGCTTCAAAGCCGGTGCTGATGCCTCCGGAAGAATGTATTCTTATTCCTGATCTTTTCCAGGACAAGGATTTATGGACATTTCTGGCACAAGCCAGAGAGCACGAATAACAACCTATACAGCGTTTCATATTGCTTGCTTTCAGAACTTTCACTATTTTAAGTCCTCCATTTTTTTAGACAAATTATTCAGGTTCACTGGATAAATCTTTCAGCAACTACTTATCTTGAATCCGTGAAGCTGGTATTTTGAACTTATTGCTTATGCAGGTTCCGGGGTTTGACAAAAGGGCCGCAAACTGTCTGAGCGACTTAGGCGGACTTAATCAAAATCCTTTAACTGTCTAAGTTAACTCAATAAACAAACGAGGCTTTCCAGTAAAACCTCATCACGGGCAAGGCCTGGATTTTGATTTAGACCGCCTTGAAGTGAGTTTTTGCGGCCCTTTTGTCAAATTCCGGAGCCTGCTTTCACGGATTCAGGACCTATCATAATATAAGACTGTATATTAATCTGTCAGACTGCTGAACCCATACCACAAATTAATGTTTTACCTTGAAAGAAAGTTTGATTATAAAAATTTTTACTGCAGGGGATACCCTGGATATAATAAAATAAAAGGCCTTGTTCTATGTTTGTCAATAAATATCATCAACCTTTAACCAGGATATTCAAGAGGCTAAACCATGAATTTCAGCGAAAGAGTCTCCAGTATTCAACCTTCAGCCACCCTGGCCATCAATGCCAAAGCCCAGGAAATGCGGTCTCAGGGCGAAAACGTGGTCAGCCTCGCAGTAGGCGAGCCTGATTTTCCCACTCCGGATCATATAATCATGGCCGCAAAAAACGCCCTGGATGAGGGATTTACCAGATATACAGCGGTTCCGGGCATGCCCGAACTAAGACAGGCTGCTGCAGCGTATTTTGCCGGAACTTATAATATCGACTGCGGATTTGATGAAATTATCATTTCCAACGGAGGCAAACAATGCCTGTACAATATTCTTCAGGCCATGATAGACCCGGGCGATGAAGTGCTCATCCCCGGCCCATACTGGGTCAGCTATCCCGCCCTGGTTCAACTTGCCCAGGGAACTCCTGTAGTGGTCTCCACCGAGCCTGAAAACAATTTTTTAATCAAACCTGAAAATCTGGATAAACATGTTACATCCAGAACAAAAGCCCTGATCCTGAACACCCCTTCCAATCCCACGGGATGTCATTATTCACAGGAAGCCCTTAATGAACTGGCCCGCTGGGCAGCCTCCAGAAACATATTTGTGCTCAGCGATGAAATATATGACCAGTTGATATATCCTCCGGCTGAACCGGCATCCTTATGCGGATTCTGGTCGGAAAACAAGGATAAAGTTGCGGTGGTCAACGGACTTTCCAAAACTTTTGCCATGACTGGATGGCGCGTGGGATATGTACTCACCCATAAAGATCTTATTAAATCCATGACCAAAATTCAGGGGCAGTCAACTTCAAACATCTGTTCCATCGCTCAAAAAGGAGCTCTAGCCGCCCTCACAGGCCCCTTTGACTTTATTGATAAAATGAAAGCCGCGTTTGCGCCTCGAAGAGATCTGGCCGTGGAAACCATCAACTCCTGGCAGGGAGCTTTCTGCCCCGAACCAGACGGTGCGTTTTATGTTTTTCCCCGTCTGGATTCGTTTTACAAGGGCGATGTGGACAGTTCCACGAGATTATGCCAGATTATCCTGGAAGAAACCAAAATAGCCCTGGTGCCAGGCGCTGCATTTGGAGATGACCGCTGCGTGAGGTTTTCCTACGCGGTTAAAGAACAAGTCCTTAAAGACTGCCTGGAAAGAATAGGCAACTTACTTGTTAACTTATAGCTGGGAAACATTCTTTTTTTATCCATGAAAATAGGCTTTTCAATGTTAGGCGTGGATTTATGTCCAGCGGTTTTTAATTTAACTGTCCAGCATCACTGTCATTGCGAGCACCCGGAGGGTGCATGGCAATCTCATGGATAACTGGTTTTCAACATCCGGGAAGTCTTTCTTTCCGGATGGAAACCAACTAACTGAAACTGCTTCACCTTGCTCGCAATTACAAAGAAAAATCGCTCAGTTTAGGTGGTCATTGTTTTTTGGGGCCGGTCTGCTGTTGATCCCGGCAATATCCTCTCAGGACAAGAATTTATGCGTAATCACAAATATAAAAAACACAATCAGAATCAGCGCAGGATAAATCCTGACTCCACAAAGGATCCATAACTTGCCTGGACATCTTTTCAAACCTGACCCTGCACGGCCGTTTCAATTTGTCAAGTTCCTTTCCTGGAGTTCTCTGGTCCTGATTCTGGCATCCAGTCTGATCTTGTCTATTTTTATCGCCAATTATGCCAGGCAGACCATCATCAGCAAAAACCATGAATTTGCCCTGCTCCTGGCTGAAAATCTCAACCATCAGATATACCAGAGATTTACACTGCCCACGGTTCTTGGTTTCGGCCGCATTGAGTTAAAACAAGCCGCCCAGTATGAACGCCTGGACCAGGTTGTGGCTTCCACCATCCACAGTTTTCATGTCCTGCGCGTAAGCATTTATGATACACAGGGGGAAATTTCCTACTCCACCAGCAAGGACCTTGTAGGAGAGACCGGGCTTAAGGATGCTGTTTTTACAAGATCTCTGGAACAGGGGCTGCACAGCTTTGAGCTCCAGAAAAATATCTCCGGCCTTAAGGCCATGTTCAAAGTTTCTCTTGAACCAAATTCCATAGTCCTGAGAACTGTTTATCCTTTAAGGGCTGAAAGAACCCTTGGCCGCAAAGAAAAAACAATTATGGGCGTACTGGAATTTACTCAGGACATAACCGACGACTATAAAACAGTAATTCACTTTCAATGGCTGATTATCATCGGTTCATTTACTTCTTCGCTTATACTTTTCTTTTTGCTGTACATGATTATACTTCGTACGGACAAGGTTCTGGCCCTGCGGCTGGCTGAAAAAGAAAAGCTGGAAAACGAGCTCCATCAGAATGAGAAATTAGCCAGTATGGGCAGAATGGTGGCCAGTATCGCCCACGAAATAAGGAACCCTCTGGGCATTATACGCAGCAGCAGTGAAATCCTGTGGGGACGGGCCAAGAAACAGGGCTCTTCTGATGTTAGACTACTGGAAGCGATTTTTGATGAATCCAAACGGCTGAGCCAGACAGTCAATGACTTTCTGGATTACGCCAGACCCAAACAACCCCGGATGGACAGAGTGGACCTGGTCAGGGTATGGCAGGAGATGTTTTCTTTCCTGGGCTCAGAAGTGGAAAAGAAAAAAGTAACCGTGGAAAAGGAATTCCCGGACAAGCTGATTGTTTCCGGTGACAAGGACCTTCTCTACCGCGCTTTTTATAACATTTTTGTTAACGCGCTTCAGGCTGTACCGGAAAGCGGATCCATAAAGGTAATAATTAACAACGAAGACATATCTGAAGTAATTATTTCTGACAGCGGCCCTGGATTTGAATCTTCCATGCTTGATAAATATCTGGAGCCTTTTTATACCACCAAAGACACCGGGACTGGTCTGGGCCTGGCCATAGCCGTCAATATCTTTAAAAATCACGGGGCTGAAGTTATTCTGGATAATAACGACCAGGGCGGAGGCATGGTAAAAATTAAATTCCCCAGGATAGAACAAGATTTAGTCCCCAACAATAATAATCTGAACTGACAAAACATGAACAGTCAAATACTGATAATCGACGACGAAAAAAACTATCTCCTGATCCTGGAAACCATTCTGAGTGAAGAAGGCTACGATGTCACAGCCCTTAATGATCCTCAGATGGCCCTTGATTATCTGGATGAATCAGAAGTGGATGTCATTGTTACCGACATGAAAATGCCCGGAATAAGCGGGCAGGATATCTTAGAACATGTCAGGAAGAATTATCCGCACATTCCAGTACTCATAATGACCGCCTACGGCAGTATCGACGGAGCCGTGGAGGCCATGAAATGCGGAGCCTTTGACTATATTTCCAAACCTTTTTCCAATAACGAACTCCTGTTATCAATAAAAAAAGCAGCAATGCTCTCTCGCTCTGAACAGGAAATAATCCTTCTCCGACAGACCCTGGCTGAACAACATGGTCCGCACAAGCTGGTAGGCAGAAGCAAACCCATCCGTGAAGTGCTGCAGATGGTTTCCAAAGTAGCCCCCAGCAAATCCACAGTCCTGGTTACCGGGGAATCAGGAACAGGCAAAGAGCTTGTTGCCAAGGCAATACATTATACTTCCAGCCGAAAAAACGGTCCTTTTATTTCAGTCAACTGCATGTCCTTAAGTCCGGGTGTACTGGAAAGTGAATTATTCGGACACGAAAAAGGATCTTTCACCGGTGCCACTGCCATGAAAAAAGGCCGGTTTGAACGGGCCCATGGAGGAACTCTTTTCCTGGATGAGATCGGCGAACTTTCCGCGGACCTTCAGGTAAAGTTATTGAGGGTTTTGCAGGAAAAAGCCTTTGAACGCGTTGGAGGCAATAAAACCATCAATGTTGATATAAGACTGGTAGCGGCCACTAATAAAGATCTGAAACAGGGAGTGGAACAGGGCTTTTTCAGGGAAGATCTGTATTACCGGTTAAACGTGGTCAACATAAACATTCCTCCCCTGCGTGAAAGAAGAGAAGATATTCCTGTCCTGGTAGCTCATTTCATGCAGAAACTGTCCGGCCAGGAAGTCCAGACCAACAGAAAATTTACCCCTGACGCCCTGGAATATCTTACTGCCTATGAATGGCCCGGCAATGTCAGACAGCTGGAAAACGTGGTGGAAAGATGCATGGTGCTGGCAGCCAGGGACGTCATCGGAGTTGAAGATCTGCCCAGTGAGATAAAAGATGAAGAAGCCCAGTTTAAAAGCGCTGTTGATCTCTTGCCCATCAAGCTGGAGCTTGCAGGAACCCTGGAAAAAATTGAAGCCGCTCTCATCAGAAGGGCCCTGGTTAAAAGCAATTTTGTCCAGGTCAAAGCGGCTGAACTGCTGAATATCTCCAAGAGTCTTTTACAGTATAAGCTTAAAAAATATAATATTCAGGCAAAATAA
>JBKHCI010000080.1:0-7777 GCA_046541915.1 Desulfonatronovibrio sp.
ATTTTGATGCCGGAAAAGTTGTTTTAAGTTTCTTCAAGTTGACAGGCCCCACAGCGATCCAGAACATAATGAAGAATAAAACCACTGGAAGAAGGGAGTTGTGGATATTCATATATTCCACCTTAACTCCCTGTCCAGTTTTTGGGGGAAACTTCAATTTCAGGCCTTCCCTGAATTCAGACTGAAATACAGATTCTCCTTGTATTTTGAAAAGTCCGGAAGACGCGCTGCTTGACTAAAGACTTTTTTGCCTGCCTCATGACTTATGCCCTAATGAAGGATACGCTCTGGATAGAATAAAAATTTTCCAGAAATGAACTCATTGATATCCTTGATAATCTGCCCATCGCCGTTTTCACCCCCGGGCATGAGGCTTCTGGCATTACAGACTCGGCCTGGCTGATAAAGAAAACAGTATCCCTAATTTACTCTGCCGAACCTGGCAAAAAGGGAGTAACCCTCATGAACAGCTTTAAACCCGACCTGTCTGTCTTGCTTCCAGCCAAACAAACATCTGAAACAAACTTATAAAAATTCCAAAGAGTTATATTCTTTATGGCGAAAATATCATAGCCGTGCAACTGGGATAGAGATCCTCAATTGATTTTGATTTTTTTCTGAATCTATGCATCAAGTGCCATAAAGATTTTTTCCTGCCGCCGGAGCAAAACCTGTGGCCGCCAGGGCAGTCTAGTGCTTATTCATGGCTGGGTTCCGGTCCGGGACATTGCGGCAACCCTGGAACAAAAAATTTAATTTTTTTCTAAAAAATCTGTTATTCCAACGAATTATATGTGTGGATTATGGTTGACACAATATAATTTTTGGATAAATATGTTATATATTTATAGTGTCATTAATATTGGGGGTAGTATTCATGTCTTGTATGAACCCCCTGCGGTGCGGTGCCTTTCTAACTCTGTTTAATATCTCCATTTCTGTTGCAGGCTGTTCATCTTCAAAACCGTACAGGCAGAAGAATTCAGTTTTACAGAGCTATTGTTCAGGTTTCTTGACCTGCTTGTATCGTTTGAAAAGTCATCTGTCTTTTCAGCATACGCGTGCTGATGCTCAAGAGCAGTATGTCGCGAACTCGTATTCTTGCAGAAGATTAAGCTTTTGCCGGACGTCAACCCCAAAAAGAGCCTGTCTTGATTTCAGGTCTGCATCCTTTTCCTCCCTGATACTCACCTGCTTTTTTTTCTGTCTTACCTTAACATTTGCTGCTGCCTTACATGCAAAGCATGGACCGGTTATCAGTCAGGATCCAATTCAGGCAGGATTGCTTGAAGACTACAGCGAAGCCCTTGTGCGCCGGGCTGCAATGGATATCAGCAGTGCAGTACTGATAAACATTGACGCCCACGAAGATCTTCGCTGGATAAGCCCGGAGAAAGTGGAAGGTCTTCAGAAGATACTTGAGCACAGAAACTGGCAAGCCCTTCAAGAGGCTGATTCGCCGGGAGATAAAGGCCTTTATCACATAGGTTCATTTATTTGTGCAGCTTACCATTCAGGTATCATTTCTGAAATTTACTGGATCATCCCCTTCACCCATTTTCAATCACCTGATGCCCTCACAGAACTAAGTAGATTTCTGGACGATTACGGTTTTCAAAGGCAAAACATTAAAAATTTTGTCATGGATGAAAGATGTTTCAAAGGGCTGCATTACGGAATTCTTTTGATCATATGCGACATCCACAATCTGCCGCATATTCCGGAAGGGTTGTTCTGGGCATTGAAGCTGATTTTTCCCTTCATTTACTGACTGGAACAACCTGGATATTTTGAGTTAGTTGAATGTCTTGTTCACTGTTCTGATGCAAAAAGAATACAGTGTTCAGGACGCTGTTGTTTCCATATCTGTTGATGGAGGATACTTAAGCATTACCAGAATGTGGGCGGCTGAACAGCCAAGAAAGACTGATTGGAGTCGGCAGGTGAAAATTATGCAAAATACTTTTAAAAAGGAGGTGTATCATGTGTTGTCAACTTTTGTCTCATATCCTGTATATGACCCTGGTGATCCTGGTTGTCTTCTTCTGTTTCCAGGCTTCAGCCCAGGAACAGGCAGAGTCCGGCATGCAGGTCCAGGAGCACCTGCAGCATATTGGGCAGAATTCGTCATAGATCAATACCGGTAATGGTCCAGGAGTGGAATGCCTGCTCCTGTCTTTCAGCAAATGAGGCCGGCAGCCCCTGAGCAGCTTATGTGTCCACGTGGACCTGCCAAGCAAGTCCCGCCGGCTGCACCTCAACAGTGTATTTCAGCTGTAAAGAATTATTTCAATTTGTCTGTTTTATTCTGTCCAACCAAGGGAGATCAGAAATGAGTAACAACCACATGAATGTACAAGATGAATTGCAGGGCATTGTGCAGTCTGCCATTGACGTGATTACTAAACCAAGAGACTTTTTTAGTAGATTGTCCAGTACCGGAGGTTTTTTAAGTCCCCTGATCTTTATGGTGGTCATGGGTGTAGTTGCAGGCCTTATTCTTTCAGTGCTTTCCCTGGTAAACCTGACTCCGGTCGGTGCTGTGGCAGCTGGATTGGCTTCATTCATCATTATGCCCATCGTGATTGCTGTATTCGGCTTTGTTGGTGCGGCTGTTCTGTTTGTTATCTGGAAGCTAACAGGCTCGCAGAAAAGCTATGAAACAGCCTACCGGGGGATGGCCTATACTTCGGCCATTCTGCCAATTACGACTGTCCTGGACCTGATTCCTTATCTAGGAGGAATTATTGGCCTGCTGTGGATGACTTACCTGCTGGTGATCATCAGCTCAACAATGCATGCAATAAATGAGAAAAAAGCCTGGACAGTGTTCGGGATTATCTGTGCAGTGCTGATTCTGTTGTCGGTCAGTGCTGAGACAGCGAGCAGGAAAATGGCCAGAGACATGCAGACCTGGGAGATGGAAATGAGACAGAAAACCAGCAATCTTGATGCACTGGAAGAAATGAGCCCTGAAGAGGCTGGACAGGCTCTGGGCGATTTTTTCAAGGGAATGCAGGAAACAGCAGGGGATCACGAGAAATGAGAATGGCTGAAGTGAAAAAAAGATACATAAACAGAAAATCAGCCTGCTCCTGGGCTGGTGCGCTTATGTTCCTGGTTCTGTTTTCTTGCCCGGCTTACACCGAGCTGTTGGCACCGGTTTATCCCGGGGGAATAATGTTGGAGCATGATCAAAAAGGAGCTGTTTTTTTGATCAGGGATGATATTGATCTGGTGCTGGAATATTACCGGAATAGACTTGGGGATCCTGAAGAGTTCCGACAGGACGGAATGAGCGGCCAAGGCCGCAGATATCACTGGAGGATTGCAGAGCATCAGGCAGGTACGGGAAAAGTGCAAATCTCCACCCAGCGCCCCGCAAATTATGATGCTGTACCTGATCCATCACTTTTGCCTCCTGATATGTCCGGAGCCTATCAGATATGTTTGACCCATAAGCTGCTTGAGCCTCTGGTGCAAATGGCCATGCGTCTTCCGGATAGGGACGGATCTGATTTTGTACAGGCCTGTCAGCGCTATGTACATCTGACTTGGAGTTTTTTTCAGGATACGGACGAACTCGACCGGCACGGACGCAGAATGGGAATGGATGAATACCTTTTAAGCAGACATAAGCACAGTAAAAGGCCATTATCACCGGATTCCATGCATGAGGCGTACGCCAAGATGCAGGAATTGGCTCTGTCTGGAAGGACGGAAGAGGCCAGGAAGATGGCTCAGCAGATGCAGAATGCATTTACCCGGAACGAGGACTGGGAGGAATGGATCAGGCTGTTGGAGGATATTAATGAACATGCCTTTCAAACCAAGGTCATGATCAATACTCATCCGTCTACCTGGACTGAATGGGAGCACGATAAAGGATGAGTTGAAGTTCTGGATGATTTTGTAATCTCCCTGACCAGGCGCTCCCGGAACAGAGTCTGCTTATTAGTTACTTTCTTTGCCAGAAGGTTCCGGCCTCAGGTTCCTGGCAGTCAAATAGAACCAGATGCTATTCTGATCTGCAAGGGACAGTAAGATTGAGCCCAGGGATATATTCAAGCCCGAGAAATTGTGTCTGTCTAAGTTTTTTGGATATTCTGACAAAATATCTGAGTTTGATTACCTTCAAAAACCAAGGAGGAGAGTATGAAGTATGTGGTCAATTTTTTTGCATTGTTGTTATTGGCAGCAGGCCTGGTCGGATGTGTGACCCCATCACCCAGCGCAAAGGTTCAGGCGACCGACGGGCCGGACATGGGGACTGCCAGGGCAGAAGTCTATCACGGACCAAAGGCGGCCATTGCGGTTGCAGATTTTGAGGATAAGACCGTGGGCAAGGGGCAGTACCGGGCCGAATATGGCCGCGGAATGCAGGACATGCTGGTGACAGCCCTGTTCAATTCCAACAGGTTTATTGTCCTGGAAAGGGAAAAACTGCAGGCAGTTATAGCTGAACAGGATTTGGGCGCATCAGGTCGAATTCGTCAGGATACAGCAGCCCCCATAGGTGAGCTGGAAGGTGCAAGGCTTCTGGTCGTGGCTGCGGTGACCGGATTTGATCCAGGTCAGTCCGGAGGCCGGGGAAGTGTTGGCGGCAGCGGAGGAATGCTGGGCAACAACCTGTTGGGCTCCCTGATGGGCGGATACCAGAAAGCACACCTGGCTCTTGATCTGAGAATCATTGATACAGTCACTGGTCGCATCCTGGCTGCGACCAATGTGGAGGGCAATGCGCAGAGCTATGACCTTGGTGGTTCCCTGCTGGGTGCCAGGGCAGGAGGAGCTTTGAGCACATTTGCCAAGACTCCCATGGAACAAGCCATCCGAACTGCCATCAACGAGGCAGTTAACTTCGTGTCCAGCCAGACTCCGGATGAATTTTATCAGCACTGAAAATCCGTGATGCAGACTAGCACCCGGATATGTCCTGGAGGTATGCATGAAACAGATTGTAATTACCATAGCTGCTGGTTTTATCTTGTTTTTTGCGTTCACATGCGCAGAATTCGGGTTACATGGCACAGTTCGCAACCAGCTCATGGCCGAAGAATATGGGCAGGTACAGTCCCTGCCTGATCCATACAGTATGCTTCCGGGCAAACCTCATACCTGGGGGACTGATCCTGATGGAGTAATCTATGAGGGTTATTATCCTCCACCGGATTGCAGGTATCGCAGATCTTGGGATCACCGCCATCTCCCCTATTACTGTCCCTATCTTGTTTATCCATACTATTATGAGCCGGCCAGACCCTGGTATGAAAAAGATGCTCCCATAGCGGCCGGCCGATTGCAAATCATGGTCGAACCAGTGCAGGCCAGGGCTTTTATTAATGGATATCCCCTGGGAAGACATCCGGACTTGACCTACGAGATTGGTCTTCTTGAAGGCGAACATCATCTGGAAGTAAAAGCTGATGGCTTTGTAACCCATGAAAGAACAATCAACATACAAGGTGGACAGAGGTTAAGGCTGACCATCCGACTGGACAGGGACTAAGAGTCGCTAATTCGTGGAACCAAACAATTATGGAGTAATATCATGACAAAATATTGGTCCGAAGTGTCCTTGATGAGCATATTGTGCCTGTTTGTATTATCAGTCTCTTATGCATCCGCTTCAGTCCCTTTTCAAGCGGATTACGTCCAGATGATGGACGGAGAGGAGTATACCGGTAAGTACTATGCCGGGCCTGACGGTATCCGCATAGAAGGGATTATGGATGGGCAGGAGCAACTTATGATCATCAATTTTGAAAAAGGTGTCACCTGGGTGGTTATGAAAAGCGAGGGCATGTATATGGAAATGCCATTTAATCCTGAAGATTCTGAAGAATTCAGATCACCCTGCGCACAGCTGAACGTCAAAAAAAACATGGTGGGCAGGGAGAAGATGCAGGGACGAAAAGTGGAAAAATGGCACTGCGAACTGGCAATGGGTGGAACAGACCAGATTTGGTTCGATCCCAGACTCAAGGCAGCCATCAGGACCCTGGAATCCAGCGGTGAAGTATTCGAGCTGCGCAATATTAAAGAGGGACGCCTGTCCAAGGATTTATTCCAGCTTCCTGCAGGATATACAAAGATGAGCATGCCCGGGTTGGAAGAAGGCGCTTATGGGCAGGGAATGGATTATTGAGAAGCCTGCCAGGGCATGGACATTGGCGAACACCTGAATGATGAAAGAATAAACCAGGGGCTTATGGAAGACCTTTGAGATATTTTCGGACAACCATCAGGCTTGTATATAAAAACTGCGATGAATAACCCTGCTCCTTGCCCTTGCGATGTGTAAAGATGTGTAAAAGTAATAAGATGAAAGGGGTTTTGCTCTCAAGAGCAGGCTCTTTAGGGCCTACTCTTAGCCTTTCCTTAAAAATTCATCCAAAACGACATCTTTCCTGACACATGGGGCAAGTGCAGGGAGCAAAAAAAGTTCAAGATCGCAGAGTATTTAGACAGGTGCGGGTTTGAACTTTTTGCAGCGATGAAGGCCCATTTGGAGACTGGGGGCAGCCAGCTAAGCCATCCGGGGCTGTGGAAGCCAATGCCAGGGGCTCCACTCCCCCGGGTATAGCCTTTGATAACCAGCCTTCCATCCGGGCCTGCCAGGTGCGCTTTCCTTATGAGACTTTTTTTTAACCACAATATATTTTTTCCATTTTCATTGACACACAATCACAGTTTAATCTACCATTTTCTTGTTTTGAAACTATGCCGCCCCGGTCTGGTTTTCCCCAATCAGCAGAGCATTCAATTTTAACTTCAACCATGGAGTGTTGTGAAATGAGCTTTTTGAAAAAGTTACTCTTCATCGTCTGTGTCCTTGCCTTCCTGGGTGCTGGTTATGGCTGCGAACAAGAAGGCCCGGCAGAGAGAGCCGGAGAAGAAATCGACGAAGCAATGGAAGAAACGGGTGACGAGTTGGAGGAAGCCGCTGACGAAGCCGAAGAAGCTACGGATCAGTAACCGGCAGGTGTGACCTCGGGCAACCCCGGTTGCCCCGCAGACCTGATCAAAAAAGAGATAAACCCATGCCCTTTGATCTATTGCCGGATATCAACTGGTTGCAGGTAGTTTCCCATCTGACCCATTTGCTTTCTGCGTACATCCTGGCTCTCCCCATAGGGCTGGACAGGGAAAAAAGCGTGATCCACTTTGGCATGCGGACCTTTCCCCTGGTGGCAGTGGTCTGCTGCGGTTTCATGCTGGTGGGACTCGCCGTGCTGGATTCCACTGATGCCCAGGCCAGGGTGTTCCAGGGCATTGTCACTGGAATTGGCTTTCTCGGGGGTGGCGCGATCCTCAAGGACCACAACAAGGTGACCGGGACAGCGACTGCAGCCAGCATCTGGAACACTGGCGCCATCGGTATTGCCGTGGCCTTCAACCGGTATGAAATCGCAATTGTCCTCAGTGCCCTGAACTTCATCACCCTCCGCATCAGCGGCCGCCTGAAAAAAAAGCTGAACGTCGACAATTGAGTTAGGACTATCCATACATAAACGCTACATAAAATAAGGGATGATAATGAACATTCATTTAGAACTGCAACCGCTTCTTGCCCTTGTCGCTGGAATACTTATCCTGGTAATGCCCAAACTCTTAAATTACATTGTTGCAATATACTTTATTGCTTTTGGAATTTTAGGCTTGATCAGGTAGGGAAAAATAGAAGTAAGCGTTCCACCCGGGCGGCCCGGGACCAAACCCGCGAGTAACAGGAGAGATTGCCGCGCTCGAGGACCCGCTCGCAATGACAGACGGG
>JBKHCI010000002.1:0-67229 GCA_046541915.1 Desulfonatronovibrio sp.
TTTTAACCCCAACATCCGTACAGGCAAAGGATAAGAAAAAAATGATAAACTCCCAAGATATCTGGAACAGGCTGGACCAGATTAGAACATCCAAGCCTCTGATACTAAGCATTACCAATATTGTGGTTACGAATATCACCGCTAACATGCTTCTGGCCCTGGGTGCTTCACCGGCCATGGCTGTATCCGGGGACGAGATTGAGGAACTTGCGTCACTTTCCAGTGCCCTGGTTCTGAATATGGGGACTCCGTCGGTATCGCAGATAAAAACCATGAATCTGGCCGCCGCCAGGGCCAGGGAACTTGAGGTTCCAGTGGTGCTTGATCCGGTGGGAGCAGGGGCCAGCAGGATGAGGACCCGGGCACCTCTTGACTTATTGGATAAAGGGCTGGTCAGTATTCTCAGAGGCAACGCATCCGAGATTATGGCCCTGGGGGGCGAGGCAGGCAAGCCCAGGGGAGTGGACAGCCTGCACGGATCAGATCAGGCAGTTGAAGCCGCAGCTGGGTTGTCAAACAAATACGGATGCGTTGTCTGCGTCAGTGGAGAGCAAGATTTTATTGTTTCCGGAAATCAGGTGGGCAAGGTCTTAAATGGTCATCCCATGATGACCCTGGTTACCGGCATGGGTTGTTCCAGTACCTGCCTGGTGGCTGCTTTTTCAGCTGTGGAAAAGGATTATTTCAAGGCCTCGCTGATGGGCATGGGTATAATGGGTATCTGCGGAGAAGAGGCGGCCGGGCAGGTCAGGGGCCCGGGAAGTCTGGAAAGTGCTTTTCTGGATATGCTTTATAATCTGGACAGCCAGAGCCTTCAAGGCATCAGGATGGGGTAGATATCCAGTATTTAAAAAAATATGGAATAGGTATCTATTCACCATGCTGTGAGGACAGCCTGCATCCTGATTGGTTTTCTGTTGCTGCAAACTCCCAGCATGAGTCCGTAAGTCAAAACCGTTAATTTATTCAGGTAGCCCTGAGTCCGTCTTTACAGCCATGGTTTTGACTAACGGACTCAGGGCTGGTCAAACAAGCAGCAATGGCGAAAACCAACCAGGATGCAGGCTTTACCTAAAAGTAAAAATTGTGGCAAACAGTTACTGGTATTTTAAAATATGGTAAATAGCTGCAAAACATCAGGAGAAATAATGAAAGATCTTTATGTTGGCGTCTGTCAGACCCCGGTGCTAAACAGGGTAAAAGACATTGATCCATGGCTGGACAAGATTTCAGCGGAAGACAGCAAGTGTTTGTGGGTCTTTCCAGAACTCCTTCTTGGCGGTTTTGACTATGACCATAAAGACAAATGGGTGGAAGAATGCCTTGAACTCAGGAAGGTAATGAATTCTTTTGCCGGAGAAAGCGGCGGTTTTCTGGCCGGGACTCTCTGGCAGAAAAAGGGCGGAAAATACTTTAACACATTCTATCTTTTTACCCCGGATCAGGGAGAGCTTGAAATTTACAGCAAGATTCACCTGTTCTTGCCTGGAAAAGAAAATGAGCATTTTTCACCTGGTGAAAATGCGCCTGAAAAATTCAGCTGGGAAGGAGCCAGGATTGGCTTCGGGATCTGCCATGACCTGCGTTATCCAGAGATATTTCTGTATCAGCACAAACATGAACCTGACGTCTTTATAGTCAATGCCCAGTGGCCTCTGGCCAGGATCGAGCACTGGCTGACCCTGCTGAAGGCCAGGGCAATAGAAAACCAGTGTTACGTGCTGGCCTGCAATGGTATGGGTAATTCCGCCCTGGGCAAGCTGGCTGGACATTCCTGTTTGATAACTTCCTGGGGCAAAACTGAGTTCGTTCTTAATGAGGATCAGGGAATGAAAAAAGCCAGGCTGGAACAAAAGGTGATCAAAGAGGACAGGAAAATGTTTGACAGCCGGAGATCCCCGTTTTTTGATCTGAAGTTCATCCCCGGGGAATCCTGAGTCCAAAACCTGTCAGATCAGCTCTTCAAAAACTCCGCTTTCCCTGTTTTTCCTGACATTATCCCATTTGAAAATCCTGGCGTTCATGGCGATGAAGACTCCGGCGGGCAGGGTCTGGACCGCGGCCAGGGCAAATCCCATATTGAATACCGCGTCTGAATCTCTGAAGGTGAAGGGGATCATGGCTCCTACCAGGACCACTGTTTTACCGGTGAGCATCGGCCCCAGGACTTGGGCTGTCTGGGCCATGGTGTCAGTTCCATGGGTGATAAGTATCTTTTCCTGAGGGCATTCCAGACATTTTTCAAGAATTTTCTGCCGGTCGCGCTGGTCCATGAACAGGCTGTCCTTGAGCATGATTATTTCCAGATCAACATCCAGGCCGCATTTGCCTGTACTCAGGATTTCATTGACATGGGTTTTGGTCAGGATCAGCTCCCCATCTGTCTGCCTGTATTCCTTATCCAATGTTCCGCCGGTTATGAAGATTTTGAGCACGGTTACATCCTGAGCCTGATTTTATCGGGAGTAAGCCTTCTTTCCAGGCGGGCGGCCACAATGCTCATGGCGTAGCAGCATATAAAATAGAGGACAGCAATGGTGGTATATATTTCAAATGGGTAGATCATCAGGCGGTTGTTCAGGATCTGAGCTACATAGGTCAGCTCCATAACTCCGATGACAAAGGCCAGGGAAGTGTCCTTGAAAATGGCTATGAACTGTCCCACAATAGCCGGGATCATCTGTTTAAGGGCCTGAGGCAGGATGATGTGGCGCATGGTGTGATAGTAGCTAAGCCCGGTACTGCGGGCTGCCTCGAACTGTCCTTTGGGGATGTTCTGGATGCCGCTGCGCACGATCTCGGCAATATAGGCACCGGTAAAGACAGTCAGAGCAATAGTGGCGCTCCAGAAAACACTTATAAAGACATTGAAAAAAACCGGGATGAAAAAGTAGATCCAGAAAATAACTATGATCAGTGGGTTGCCCCGGATGAATTCAATGTACATCATGCACGGGATTCTTAATATATTTTTTTGGGAGATGCGCCCGAGCCCTACAAGCAGCCCGATAAAAAAACTGATGGAGATGGCAATGACAGCCATGAGCAGGGAGAAACTGAGTCCGCCCAGGCCCATGAACGCATCATCAGCCTTTCCATGGGGGAAACGCCAGATGAGCAGAGTGGAGAGATTGTCCCAGATTACCTGCCAGTTCAGAGCAAATAAACCTTTGCCTATCAGGTAGAGGCCGTAGATGAAAACAGCCGCAAACAGGGCTTTGGACAGAAAAATCAATGACGCCCATGTCCAGATGGATATTTGCTTTAGAATGGTCTGGGTTTTGGTCAGCTTGAGACCGGTTTCCTTTTTTCGGGAAAATACGGATAAGATTCTTTTCAGGATCAGATAAGTTTTGGCCAGGGGCCATGAAAAAAAGTTTATCCCGTAAGACAGGATATCTTTTTGATGGTAAGTGGTCCTTTTGAGTCTGGCATTAACAGTATTGAGAATGCCTGATATGCCCAGAGACAGGGACAGGTATATGATTGTGGCCGCTGTTGTGGCTTCAAAGCCTCTAAATGTCAGAGATTCTATCTGCTGTGACTGCCAGGTAAGATCAGCTACCCCAACCACCATGGCCAGGGAGGAGTTCTTCATGTTGTTCAAGAATTCACTGCCAAGCGGAGGGATAATGGCCTGAAAGGCCAGGGGCAGAATGATCTTGCGCATTATCTGGAAATAGTTAAGTCCGCTGGAATAAGAGGCTTCCAGAAGGCCTTTGTCAATGGACTGGATTCCAGCCCGGATGACCTCGGCCATGAATGAGCCCGTGTAAATGGACAGGCCAATGGTGGCGCACCAGAATTCATAATTAAATCCGAAAAGCCATTGCCGCATTTCCAGGGGCAGGGCGTGGGGCATGGCAAAATACCAGAAGAAAAGCTGGACCAGCAAAGGGGTATTGCGGAAAAATTCCACGTAAGCCGTGGATACCCAGTAAAAAGGCTTGAAAGCGGACAGCCGGCCCAAACCGAAAAAAGTGCCCAGGACCAGAGCGACTACAGAACTGATCAGGGTGATTTTTAAGGTGACCTTAAGCCCGTATAAGAGATAAAGACCGAGATTTTCTCCGTAGGTGGGATTGACCGTGAATAGAACGCTCCAGTCAAAATTATAGCCGAATTCAAAGAAAAAACTCCAGTAGAAAAAGGCAACCCCAAAAATGGCTGCCATGATCAGGTTCTGAACCCAGTTTTTAGATATCCAGGTCTTAAGCATCAGATATTTATCCGGAAAAAGGCCCGGAATAAACTTTCCGGGCCTCTGGTTATATTAAGAGAGTCTCAGTTTAGGGCCAGACTTCAATTTCACCAGTCAGAGGGAAGTGGTAAGGAGTATCAGGGCCGTACCATTTTTTGTATATTTCCTGATAGGTTCCGTCTTTCCACATATCCTGCAGGGCAAAGTTGATGGAGTCGCGCCATTTTGAATCGTCCTCTGGCACGCCGATTCCATAGGGCTCATCACTGATGAAATCACCCACCAATTCCCATTTTCCAGGCTCCTGCGCTGCATAGCCCAGAAGAATGGTGCTGTCGGTGGACCATCCGGCAACGCGCCCCAGTTTCAGGGCCTGGAAAGCCTCAGATTCTTTCTGAAAAGAGATAACGTTTTGTTCATAATCAGGGTCGCCAAGTTCCTTGAGCAGGTTCTTGATGTTGACCTCGGAAGTCGTACCCTGCATGGTGGCGATTTTTTTGCCTACAAAATCTTCATGACTGGTGAACTGTCCTTTGGGGGCCAGGATTTTCTGACCGTCAAAAAAGTAGGTAATGGAGAAGTCGATGACCTTATCCCGTTCCCTGGTATGGGTCATGTTGGCCACGGACATGTCAATGCGGTTCTGCTGAACAAAAGTAACCCTGGTTTTATTGGTTACAGCCACTCTTTCTATGTCTACACCCAGACGGTCGGCCACTTCTTCGGCTATATCCACGTCAAAACCAACCCATTCGTTGTCATCGTTGTAAAAGGCCCCGGGGATGGAGTCGGTCATGATTCCGGCGCGGACAACACCCTTTTCCATAACACTGTCATAAATAGGTCCGGCCAGGGCCATCTGGGATGAAAACATGGATACTGCCACAAATAACGCAAAAATTTTCCACAAACGCATCTCTACTACCTCCTGGTTTTGATAAAAAAAGCACACTATATAAAACACAAAAACTAATGCGAAAGAATTTTGCTCAGGAATTCCTTGGCCCGTTCAGTCTGGGGCTGGGTAAAAAACAGGGTGGGGGTATTTTGCTCCACCAGCCTGCCGTCATCCATAAAGATAACCCTGTCCGCTACTTCGCGGGCAAAGCCCATTTCATGAGTAACCACGATCATGGTCATTCCTTCAAGGGCCAGGGCTTTCATTACGTCCAGGACCTCGTTGATCATCTCAGGGTCAAGGGCTGAAGTGGGCTCGTCAAAAAGCATGATTTTAGGGTTCATGGCCAGGCCTCTGGCTATGGCCACTCTCTGCTGCTGACCGCCTGAAAGCTGGGCAGGATAATGATGGGCTTTGTCCGGGATATTTACCTTGTCTAAAAGGGCCATGCCTTTTTCCTGGGCCTCTTTGTGGGGGACTTTGCGGACAAGCATGGGGGCCAGGGTAATATTCTGAAGGACTGTCATGTGAGGATAAAGATTGAACTGCTGAAAAACAAAGCCTATTTCAGCGCGCAGTCTGGTCAGGTTGATATCAGGGGCCAGCAGATTGACTCCGTCGACAATGATTTCTCCTTTTTGCACCGGCTCAAGCCTGTTGATGCAGCGAATAAGTGTACTCTTGCCTGAACCCGAGGGTCCGCACACGACCACGACTTCGCCTTTTTCAATATTCATGTTGATATCATTGAGGACGTAAAGGCTGCCAAACCATTTGTGCACATGTTTAAACTGGATCAAATCTGTCTCCGGAGTAAAGGAATGCTTGTATAATTATCACCCAACAGCACGGTGATTGCTATCAAATAGCAAGCGCAGAGGTCAAGTAAAAACACCAGTCCCGGTTTTTTTATTCACCTTGTCTTATGAACTGCCGCAAAGTTCGGGAAGAGCTGACAGCTGTTAAGGACAGCCAGTTGCGCGGCTTTATTTTTCCATAAGGGCGTAAAAAAATTTTTGAACATACTTACCTGAAATAACTTCATTTAGATCAAATATCAGTTCCTTCTTAAGAAAATCGCCTGTAAAGGCCAGAAACAGATTTTCAGACAGAGTTCTGGTGCTTTCCATGATCGCGGCCTTATCTTTTCTGGAGAGGGTCCGGTAGTCATACAGTCTGCATGCCAGAGGACGCTGTTCGTAAAAGGAGCATTTCCGGTTATGGTTTAAGGGACAGACCAGTTTCTTTTCCTGGACAATAAGTCCCCTGCCGGAAGAGGCCCTGGTTTCCAGGACGTCAACCGCCTGGCTGATGAGTTCCTGTCTTTTCTCCCTGGAGAGCATGGTGTTGAGTTTGTAAGAGATATAGACCGCTTCCACAAAACTTACCCTTACTTTTTCTTTGCAGCAAAGCATATGTTCCCGGCCGCAGAGCCGTCCGGATGCGGATATTTCTGTTTCAATGCGGTTGAGTATGGCTTCCAGGTCATCAAAGAAAGGGTTGAGGTCAACGATATTTTTGTGTTCCAGGCTTGGCTCACGGGTCTTGAGAGGGCACAGGCTGCTGCCGTATTTTCTTAAGAGCTTCCACTGACAATAACTGGAAGGCCTGGAACGCATTTTCTTGAGTTTTTTCTGGACCAGCCTGGCGCTAAGTCCCTTGCGCAGAAGATACGCTGAAACTATTGTTCCAGTGCGTCCTATTCCGTGTCTGCAATGGACCAGAACTTTTTTTCCCAGGTAGATTGATTCATCAATCCACTCCAGGGCCTGGTCCATGGTCTTCATTTCCGGGGTTTCTTCGTCTTCAACAGGCAGGTAGTAAACATCAAAGCCTGCCTTCTGTTCGATTTCGGGCAGGTCAGGAAATTCAGCGCACAGATTGATAATGGAATCAATCCCGGCCTTTTTGAGCTGGTCCAGGTGGTCATAAGACATGGGGGCAGGGCCTACCGCCAGATTGGGGGTTACCCAGTTTACCAGGGCTTGCCCAGGGCTTTTCTTAGTCGGCCAGAATTTCATCTATTTCTCTTAAATACTCGTCTGAAAGTTGTTTGATCTTTTCTTCATTCATACTCATATCCCGGAGCCTGGTTTTGCCCAGGACAAAGCCTATGGCCTTGAGCCTTACTCTGGTTTCTTCCTGGTTCTCTCTGAGAAATTCAGCACTTAACAGGTCTCCTCTGATCTCAATGGAAAAACCGAAATGGTCCAGGACTGTTCTGATGGTTTCCAGGCGCATCAGCCTCCGGGATTGATTCGCGCCACCGCCCTTGAAGCTGAACTGGATATAATTCTGTTCTTTTTCCCTGCCCAGTAGTGAGTCCACAACCACAAAATGGTAGCCGAACCGGATAAGGACATGCATGTAATCTCTGGCCAGCAAGCCGTAACTGCTTAGAAGGGCTGACTTGGAAGGATCAAATACTCCGGCGCTTACCTTGTCAAATTCTTCCCAGTCAAAATGCTTGATATTGTGATCCCATTTGACTTTTTCATGAGCAAGGCCTTCAAACAGGGCCAGGAATGGTCTGGAAGTCACCTCATCGAGGGAAACCACAGCCTGGGAATCTCCTTTTTCGGTGAGACCGTTTTCCAGATTCAGGACCCGGAAAACCAGAGGGATATCCAGGTCAAGGACTTTGGATTTGTATAGTCCTCTTCCCTTGCGGTCAGTGAGGGCAAACATCTCCCTGACTCCCATTTCATGGGTAAAACGAATCAGATCATGCATGGACCGGCAGTTCTGGGGAATAAAATCCTGGGATTCAGCATCTTTCAGGTTAAGAGTGGAAACCCTTTCCAGGATGTCCTCCAGCTTCCTGGAAAGCCAGCTGCTCTTCCGGGGGGAAAGAGCTTTTTCAGGCGCGGTACCGCCTTCATGGACTGTTCCATGGTTTCCGTCCAGAGTAACCATCTGCCCATTTTCAAAAATCTGCAGGGCCTTGGACACATTAATAATTACCGGCACCGAACTTTCCCGGGCAATGGTGGCGAAATGACTGGCTGAGCTGCCTTCTCTGGTAATTACCCCGGCCAGGATGTGCACAGCGGATGTGAGTTCAGGATAAAGACCTTTGCTGACAACAATGCCTCCTTCAGGAATTCTGGAAATATCTTCTCTGGATTCCAGGATAAATATCCTGCCGCTGACCAGACCGGAACTGGCCCATTCCCCTCTTGCCAGAACCGGCAGATCAATTTCAGGCGAATCCTCAGTCTCTGCGGCTGACTGAAGCGGCCTGGTCTGAAGGATGAAAAGATTGTTGTCCTGGTCCACGGCCCATTCTATATCCTGGGGTTTTTTGAACAATTTTTCCAGATTCAGGGCCTGGTTATACAGGTTTTCCAGGTATGACGGCAGGTCTCCGGAAAAGTCAAAATCCCTGTCTTTGTTTATAAAGTATTCTTGGGCCTTTACCTCGCCGCTGACCAGCCTGTCTCCAGTTCCGGAAACAACATATATGCCCATTTCATCTTTGTCATGTACTCCAGAGGTGTAAACAATTCCGCTTTGCCTGGCCTCAACCATTTCCAGCACCAGCACTGCCATGGGCAGGTACTCGTCAGGCAGGCCTGCACGAATGCGGTAGGCTACCGCCCTGGGCGAGTATTTGCCGGCCAGGACCTCTTTATATGCCGGGATAAAATCTTTGGCCGCAACCTTGAGCAGACTTTTATACTGTCCCGCAAAGCTTAAGTCGCTGTCTTCTCCAAAGGCACTGGACCGGACAGCCAGGCTGGAATGCTTAAAATCATCCAGTTTGGCTTTGATTTCTTCTTCCACCTGATCCGGAACAACAGCTTGCCTGATAAGGGCTTGCATCTCCTTACATTTTTTTTCAAAATCTTTTACTGAATCCAGGCAGATGCTGCTGAGGATTTCATTGATCCTGGGACGCAGGAAATTGGCGGAGATTATGGAATTATATGCCCGGGTGGTTACGCAGAATCCCGCAGGCGTGGGAAAGCCGCTGCTTCTGGCCAGGCCCAGATTGACAGCCTTTCCTCCGACCAGTTCCTCCTGGATTTTTTTATTGAGGTCAAGGACGTAGGGAGAGTCTGTTTCTGGTCTGTCAAGATTCAGGGCCAGATCAAGATAAAAAGATACCTTGCGGTGATAGTCTTTTAAACCCCGGTATCTCAGCGGATTCAGGGCTACAATGCTTTTGACGAGCTTGCCCACTCCCTGGTCCAGTTCCTTGCTCAGCCTGACCACCCTGGCATAGTCGCAGGGATGCCTGCGGTAGTGAATTTCTTCTATTTCCGCCATTTTTTCCAGACAGTAACGGTCCAGCGCCAAGAGATCCCGGAAATACTGATATTTTTTGCGCAGAAGAGTACCTGGAGCGAATATCTGTCTGGACCAGTAGCTGAAAAGCTGGGGTATGAACATGACAATTATTCTGAGGAAGCGCTGCTCAGAACTTTTTCTACTTTTTCTTCCAGTTCATGTTTGTCAATGGGTTTGACCAGGTATTCGTCTGCCCCGAGCTGGAGGCAGCTCTGGGCGGTTTCAATGGTTGGATATCCAGTGAGCATGACAATTTTTATGTCCGGGTCAATTTTTTTGGCTTCCTCAAGGACTTCCACCCCGCTCAGTTTTTTCAGCTTGATGTCCAGAATGGCCAGATCCATTTTTTCTTCCCTGATAAAGGTCAGAAAATCTTCCTCTTCTGTAAAAGGATGGACAGTATGGTCCTTCCTGCTGAGAATCCTCTGGATCAGGATGCCCGCGTCATAAACATCATCCAGCACTGCAATGTTCGCCATTATGTTCCTCCTGTTCAGTTTCGTCCTCATGTTCCAGGGGCAGTTCAATAATAAAAACCGTTCCAGGACCGAAGTTATTTGACCTGGGAAAATCCGCAGGCAGGTATTCCAGAGGCGGCGGGCTCAGAGCGGATACCTTGCCTCCGTGGTCTTTAACTATTCCAAATGAGACTGAAAGTCCCAGTCCGGTCCCTTTGCCCACCTGCTTGGTGGTGAAGAACGGATCAAATATCTTGCTCAAATGCTCCTCTTTTATGCCCTTGCCGGTGTCGGCAATGCTGACAACTACTCTTTGCCGGTGGGCGCAGAGCTTGGACTTGATATATATAACTCCGTCCTGGCCTATGGCATCGGCGGCATTGTTGAGCAGGTTCAGCCAGACCTGCTTGAGTCGTTCCTTGTCTCCGTTCAAAGAAGGTATGTTTTCATCCATGTCGTTTAATATCCGGATATGATTCAGGGAAAAGATGTGTTCCACCAGTTTGATGACTTCCTGGAGAGATTCATTGATATCCACCTCTTCATTGGCGGACTGGGAAAATCTGGAAAAACCCAGAAGATCAGCTACAATCTTGCGGCAGACCTTGGTTTGTTTTTCCACTATTTTCAGGTCATCGCGCAAGTCCTGGTCCTGAATATCTTCCAGCAGGAGCTGGGTATAACCCAGGATAATACCCAGGGGAGTATTGATTTCATGGGCCACGCCTCCTGCCAGCCGTCCCAGATCCTCCATTTTCTGTGACTGGATGAGCTGCTCCTGATATTTTTTGAGCATGGAAATATCCCTGGCAGTGAGCAGGATCCCAATGATGCTTTCGTCCTGATCATAAACCGGGACTTTGATGACATGCAGCCATTTCTGTCCTTCTTTCCGGTTAAAGGTTATTTCCTTGGACACAGGCTGTCCGGACATAAGTATCTGCATGTCTTCATGATAATTCTGATCAGCCTGGTGTTCGGAAAAGATTTCAAAATCTGTTTTTCCGATGATTTCTTCCTCCCTGACATTAAAATAATCGCAAAAGGCCTTGCTGGCGAATTTGTATTTCAGTTCCTGGTCCTGCAGGGTGATAAAGTCCGGGGTTACATTCATGATGGTTTTCAGGAGCCCCTGCTGTCTGGCAATGGTTTTTTCCCTGCGCGTAAGTTCTTCAATATGGGTTTTGACGGTTATGGCCATGACATCAAAGGCTTCGGCCAGATCCTGGATTTCATCTCCAAAGTTATGTTTGTACACCGGACAGGTCCTGCAGGATTCAATCTTGTACGGGTATTCACCTTCCCCGCAGTCCGGGCAGAGTGTGCCGGCCAGGTACCAGCACCGTCTCTGAGTATCCCCGTATGCCGGACACTCTTTGCGGTCGCAGTCCATTATTTCCCAGCAGTTTTTTTCCAGATCAAATCCGGCGTGTACATCAAGATTACCCCGGACTACTTCTTCTGCTGACTCCCTGAGCCTGTTAAGACGATAAGTAACAGTATGGGCAAACCACAGGGCCAGGATTACTCCCAGAGCGACAACACCCAGAGTGCTGAAAAAACTGGCCATTCTCTGGCGCTGGATCTGGGCGTCCATCTGGGTGCGGGAAAGACCCAGCCGGACAGTACCCAGATTTTGCTCGCCCAGGATGACAGGTGCGCTGAAGTCGTAGATAAGTCCCTGTTCAGTTGAAAGAAGCAAAGGTTGATCCTGGCGACGGCTCTGGTCTATGCGGAGAAGGTCTGTGGGAAAGCCACCGGAGAAAGTATGGGACAGGACGTTATCGCTGGCATCAGTCAAAAATATATATATTACGTCTTCATACTGGTCGTATACATTGTCGATAAGGTTCTTCATCTGCAGAAAATCCATGGCCAGTATTGGTTCGGCAAGGCGAAAGGCCAGACCTGATGTCAGGGCCGTGCCTCTTTTCTTGCCTTCTTCCATAAGGGCCCTGGAGGACATACCGGACAAAATGAGTCCGATGCTCAGGCCGCAGAATACCAGCATGACCGCGACGCCAAGAATAATTTTGGTCCTGAACCGGAGCCTGTGCAGCAGAGTCGGCAGATATTTAATCAAGTTCCAGTCCTACTTTTTGGCTTAATTCCCTTATGGGATCGAAATCTTCATCGTCAGAAGGCACAAAACCCAGAAAATGCGCGGATTCAAGTATTATTCTGTGTTCAGGGTTATTATCATAATCCAGATCCAGCATGGCCTGGCGGATCTTATCAACCACTTCCGGAGTCAACCTGGGGCTGGAGGCGTATACCCATCCTGGATACCACCTGGTATTATCAATGACCTTGATCTGGTCTATGTCAATTTTGTCCTGGACCACTTTTAATGACCCCTCCCTGATGGAACCTATATCATGCAGCCCCGCGTATACTCCCAGAATGACGTTTTCCTGTCTGCCGCCCGCAAAAAGCACTTCGCTGAAATCTTCCAGATTCAGGCCATGATCCACAAAATGTCCCAGAGGAAATAAATATCCCCCGGCAGAGGAAGGGTCCACGGCAACCCATGACTTGTCCCGGCAATCTTCTATGGTCTGGATGTCATTGTTGTCCCTGCGGGCGATAATTCTGCCCCGGAACTCGGCCTTCCCGTCCTGTTCAATGATTCTGGTAAAAGCCTTTGCACCATATCGATTGGCCAGTTTGACGTAAACAAACGGGTTGGTAAAGGAAATATCTATTTTGCCCTGGGCAAACATATTGATGTGATCGTCAAATGTATCCGGGAAGACCTGCCTGATGGACAGGCCGGTCTTTTCTGAAAGATATTCCACCAGCCTGTGGTGCCGCTGGAATGATTCAGTGTGTGAGTACTGGGGCAGGTAAGCATAAGTCAGGCCGGGCAACTGATGCCTGAAGGAAATTTCCTCACGCTTTTCCAGGGAAACTTCAATGGGTTCTTCATTCTCTCCGCAGGCGGAAAGACCCAGGGCCAGCATCAGCACCATAAGGCCGACAAATAAATATTTTAATGGCTTTAACATATTGATTTAAATGTTAAGTTTTGTTTATTTCCCAAACGGACATTTGGGATATGTGCATGACTTGCAGGCCAGACACAGTCCTCCATCAGCCATTTGAGCCAGGTCAAGACGGGTTATGGGTACTCCTGCCAGGATCCTTGGAATAAGCAGGTCAAAGCTTGTTGTTTTAAAGTACAGGGCACAAGCCGGCACACCAATTACTGATACTGAACCTATATGTGTAAGCATGGTCATGGCGCCTGGTAAGATGGGAGCTCCGTAAAGGATATCCGAAGCTCCGGCATCCTGAATGCCTTTTCTGGTTACATCGTCAGGGTCAACAGAAAGTCCTGCTGTGGTTACAATAATCTCTGAGCCTGAACTGATAAGTTCCTGAATGGACTGCTTTATTTTTTCCCGGTGGTCAGGGCAGATTATGGTATGGATAACATCTGACCCAAGCTTCTGGACCTTGTTGGTAATAATAGGCTCAAATCGGTCTTTGATTATGCCGTTGTATACTTCTGTCCCTGTTATGAGCAGCCCAACCTTGCGGGCAGGCAGTTTCATGACCTGAAAAAGGGGTTCAGGCTCAAGCACCTGCATGGCTTTTTGAAGATTGGACCTTGAAATATACAAGGGTATGGCTCTTGTGCCTGCGATAACAGTATCTTTATTAACCATTACATAGTTTTGACGGCTGGCGCACATGACCTGGGGTACAAGATTAAAGGCCAGAAGATTTTGTCTGTTAATCCTTAAAAGGCCGTCTCTTGATGCCTTGAGATTTACTTTGCCTTCCCTTGGAGGCAGGTCAAATGTTACTCCGGTTCCAGCCATGGCTTCCGCGAACCGCCTTGCTGCGTCATCTTCATGGACCCAGTCTTTTTCATCAGGTATTTCATCAGTATAGATGTTGTTTCTGCCTATTTGCTGCAACCGGCACATGTCACCAATATTAATTTCCTGTCCTCTTTTAATAACAGGTCCTTTGAAGCCGGCCTCAGGGTTTATCCCGGTCATGTCATGAGATGCTCTTTGCCCTATTGCTTCCTTTAAAGGCACTTTACTCAGTTCAGGTTCAGGATGACATTCAATCTGTTCCACGTAAGGGCTGTCTCCGTGGCATCCCCGGCATGCTGCTCCATCATTACCCGGAAATGGTTCGTGACAGATGGGGCAGACAACAATTTTCCTCATTTTTTTTGTTGAAAGCTGATTCAGGTCTACAAGTATGGGGACAGCTGTAAACATGCCATAACCGGCTTCTTTGATCTGAGACATGAGCCGGTTGAAATCCTGTTCTTTTTTTGGTTTGAGCTTTAACAGCCAGGCATGGACTTCGGGCCATTTCCTGAGTTTTTCAACGTCAATGTATACCCGGACTCCCTGGCCGTTATATTTGTCGTAAAGGGTTAACGCATACCGTCCCAGATTTATTATTTTAAGCCAGCCATTTCCCACGGTACACAAGGTGAGCAGCTGGATGGCATCCGGCAGGCATTTGGGGCTTTCAGCAATGGCATCAAAGATGGTATCCGGGGGCAGATTCTCCCTGGCCATGTCAACCATCATTCCGCCAATGATGATTCCGGGTGCCGGACTGCCGTGAAAGTTTCTGACCACTTCAATAAATTCATCAAACTTATAGTCGCCAATGCGCATGTTGTTACCTTTTGACTGGTTGCGGTTTTTCATGGTCCTGCCAGAACCTGTCAGGAAGTCCCTGATTTTTATTTATGTCTTCCCATTTGATCATTTCCTGTTCACCTTCATCCAGGCCTGCCCTGGGGTCTTTGTTGAAAAAATAAAGGTGGGGCTTGAGCTTATTCCATAATAACCTGCACAGAATATACATGGGGATGAATACGGCGGCGAAACCCAGTGTGTCTCCGATTATGGGCAAAGGGAACAGGAGCTCAAACTCCACGCCTGAAAACCTTGTGGACAGCCAGCCAAGGGCAAATGGCACAGGCCAGAGAAAAGCAGCTCCCTGAGTAATCATGTTGAAAAAATATTTTCCAAAGGCCTCATTAGCCTGTTTGTTGCAGGCCTGATAATTTTTTTTGTCTTTTACCACTATGGCCTTGATGGACAGATTGTGCATTTTTACTGCCTCGGCCCTGAGTCTGTTCATGTGATGACTGTTGACCCTGGCGGCTATTCTGAAGGTAAGCTCTCCCAGGATAACGCACCACACGCAGAGCACAAAGTTCCCGAAGAAGAATCCGGTTACAGGTGTTTCAAACACCCGGAAGGGAGCAATGAGAAGGGTGTCCAGCCAGAGATAGAGATGGTTCCAGATTGTTTCAAACATTTTTTGTTTTTACTCAGTATGGTTGGCCATGATATATGGTGAATAGATACATGAAAAGAATTATTGCTGCGGAGCATAAGGAACTAAAAGTCAATATGACAAGCAAGTTTTTTCTTGAGAACTCTGTAAACCACTTTTTATCCGTTCCAAGCGGTGAAGAACCTGAAGTTATTTGACGGGCCTGTATGAGTATCTCATATCGTACAATTTATAAAATTAAAAGGGGCAAACCCAAGCTTCATTGGGATTGCCCTTTTTAATTTAGAATGATCACTGGCAAGAAATTTCTTATGAAGAAATATTTATTGCCAGGGCTGAGCAACTTATTTGTAAATATATAACAAAACTCAGCTTAGGCGCAATTTAGTTTCCAGTAATAAGGGTCATGAGGTCAGCGCCAAGAAATCCTTTGGCCATGTAATTCAGGCCTACATAAAATGCCAGGACTATGAATATCCTGGTAAGGACTTTATCCGGAATATACTGTGAAGTCCTGGGGCCGATCATGGAGCCTATGAAAATACCCACCAGCTGGGTCCCGATAAGAGGCCAGTATACCAGAACTCCTGCTGCCAGGTAGCTGAGAATACTGGTGATCATGCCGATGAGAACGGCCATGGCTGATGTTCCTGCAGCGAGATACATGGGCAGGCCGGCCACGCTGGTCAGAAAGGGTACCAGCATAAATCCTCCGCCAACCCCCAGAAAGGCAGCGATGCCGGCGATTACGAAACCACCCAGAATGGGAAACAGGGGACTGAAGGAAAACTCAACCCCGTAAAATGTGAAAGCAATTTTTTTCATATTAAAAGAGATAACCTTTACACCCAGTTCTGTGGTGTCGATAGCTTCTCCTGATTTTTTCCTCTTCATTGTGGCTTCAAATGCCTGGGCTGCTTCCTTGGCTTTTTTCTTGCTTTTCTGCCCGGCCGGAGTTGTCTGCCAGAGCATGTAAAAGCCCAGGACCAGGACAAAAAGTCCAAAATATCCTACATATTCTTTCAAAGAGATCTTGCCTGCTGTCAGCGTGGGGATAAGATAACTGCCGGCAATGGACCCGATGGCCAGAAAAAGACCTACCGGCCAGACCAGACGGCCAAGTTTGTAATAGTTAAAAGTAGAAACCAGAGCGCTGAAGCCGACCATAAACTGGTTGGATACCCTGATGGAGTCAGTGACTGAATTGTTCAGAGTTGGAGATGAATCCTTGAAGCTTGACGCGTAGTCGCCAAGACCGTAAATGGTGATGTGACCGATGCCGGCCATGATTCCACCGAAAGCACCTACAGTGGAAAAAATCCAGCCTACCCAGATGGCCCATAAGAAGGCCAGGATCAAGCTGATCTGCGGTCCTCCCGGAATTCCAAGATATCCTGGTTCGTCAGCGCTGTTAATGGCCCCGGAATCAATCCCCTGCTGAATCCCTTCGGCCAGCCGGTCGGCCCATCCAGGCCCTGCCAGGGCAACCAGAAGCAGCATCACTGCCGTAAAAGAAATAAGTAAGAGTTTTTTGGACATAATTCCCCCTTTAAAAGTGTTAAAATTAAGGTCTTTCCTGTTCAGATAAAAGAATGTGTGCTGCATAATCAAACCTGGTCATGGACGAAGCTTCATTGGGCTTGACAAAAGACAGGGCGTGGGCAGTGCATCCGGTAACGCAGGCCGGATCTAGGCCTTCATCAATCCGGTCCCGGCAGTAATCGCATTTGATCGCCCTTCCGTTTATCTCATCCCATTGAGGGATTTTCCAGGGACAGGCCAGGATGCAGGCCTTGCATCCCACGCATAGTTCCTGATCTACAAAAACAATTCCGTCATCTTCCCGCCTGGTCATGGCACCGGTGGGGCAGGCGGAAACGCACCAGGGGTTTTCACAGTGGAAACAGGGCATGAAAAGGGTCAGATATCTTGGCTGCTCTTTCTGTTTTACCGGACCAACAGAAATAAGTTGACCAAGTTTTGCCCCGGGCGGGACCTGATTTTTGGCCTTACAGTGCACTTCACAAGCTTTACAGCTTATGCACCGTTTCTGGTCGATTCTGATAAAATAATTGCTCATGGTTACACCTCCTAAATTGTGCCCCTGATTTACATTAATAGTTAAGTTTTCAGTATAAAAGATAATTGCTGGCTCTCATAAGCAGATTGAAAATATTTTGCGGCAGAAGCCCTAAATAAAGCACGCCCAGAGCCAGGGCTACTGCTATGGAAGTTCCTGAGGATGAAATCTCCAACCTTGCCGGGACAATCTGGTCCAGGGTATAAGCGTGCCTTACCAGGTTGAGATAATAATAAACAGCAAGGGCGGTATTTACCGCGGCCACGACAACCAGCCAGTAAAATCCTTCAGCCCAGGCTGAATTGAGCAGAAAAAGCTTTCCAGTGAAGCCTGCCGTGGGGGGAAGGCCAACCAGGGCAAAGGCTGCCACAGCCAGTACAAAGGCCATAATGGGTGAGGATTTGTAAAGTCCGCGCAGGTCATTGACGTACACATTTCGCCCGTTTTCAGACAGTCTGGTAATGATCCAGAAAATTGTCAGGTTCATGACCATATAGACCAAAGCGTAATATGAAGCCGCGGCCAGGCCGTAGCTGCCGCCTGCCACCAGTCCCAGCATGACAAATCCGGCATGGGAAACACTGGAATAACCCAGCAGGCGTTTGATATCGCGCTGGTTCAGAGCTGCCAGGTTGCCTACGGTCATGGACAGGGCGGCAAATATGGCCAGCATGGTTTTGATTTCTATTCCGGGCATAAAGGCCATCAGCCTGACCATGACTACAATTGCGCCCAGTTTGGGCAGGGTCGCCGCAAAAGCAGCGGTCTCGTTGCTGGCTCCCTGATACACGTCAGCGGCCCAGAAATGGAATGGAAACAGGGCCAGTTTGTAAATAAAAGCGATAAAGAACATGGCCAGTCCCACCAGGGCCAGAGGCTGACCCGCAAAGGTCCAGTCCATGGTGGCCAGGGCGTGCAGGTAAGTGGTGTGCTGCCCGGCGATAATATATGAAATGCCGTAAAGACCAATGGCTGTAGCCACTGCCCCGAACAGGGCATACTTGATGGTTGCTTCCACTGCTCTTGGTTCGTTGTTTCTCAGGGGAAGGAGGATATACAGGCTGTACGATGCCAGTTCCAGGGCAATATATATAGTGAACAGTTCCACAGTACTTGCCAGCAGGAGCAGGCCGAAAGAGCTCATGAACATAAAAAAGAAATAGTCGGCCCGGTTTACTTTGCCCAGGGTGGAGTTGCGTACCGCGTTGGCGCTGCATATGGCCAGACCCAGAAACACGGCAAGTTTGAAGAACTGGGAGAGTCCATCGATCCTGTAAGTATTATAGAACATGACATCAGCCTGACCAAGGGAGAACAGGGAGATAAAAACTCCGGCAAAGGCGGCGTAAGGCACCCAGTCGGTCATGGGCCTGGTTTTGTCGCTTATGCTCTGGGCAAACAGAACACAGAGAAGGATCACCATGTACAGTTCCGGCAGGATGAGCAGGGCATTGAAGTTGAGCAAGGCTTATCTCCTTTTATACTTCTCAGGGCTTGGCAGCCGGGTTTCATCTTGAGCCTGCAGAAACAAATTTCTGCTTTCCAGGAAATCAGCTGTTTTGATTTCCTTATTTTGTTTGTCAGCCATTGATACTGCCGGCTGAGTATATCCAATAACTTTTTCAATGGACGCGGTCATGGTTTTCAGGGCCAGGGCTGGAGCCAGACCAATATAAAGAACCAGCACTCCCAGGGGCAGCAGATAAGCCCATTCCCTGAAGTTAAGGTCTTTCCATTGACGGGCTTTCTCCACTACAGGCTGTCCATAGGCAATTTTCTGAAGAAGCCTGAGCATATACGCCGCAGCCAGAAGAGCACCCGGCACACCCAACAGTCCGATAATAAGACTGTGTTCAAAGGCCCCTATGAGAACCAGGGCTTCGCCCACAAAGCTGTTGGTACCTGGAAAGGCCAGTGATGACAGTGAAAACAGCCCGAAAAAGAAAATATACGCAGGCAGAAACTTTGCAATGCCCATATTGTCTTTTATTTCACGGCTGTGGCTGCGTTCGTAGATGAGTCCCACCAGCATAAACAACGCGCCGGTGGTTATGCCGTGATTAATCATCTGGATGACCGCGCCTTCCAGCCCTTTGAGGTTCAGGACAAAGATTCCCAGGGTAACAAATCCCATATGGGCGACAGAAGAATAGGCAATGAGTTTTTTCATATCGCTCTGGCCCAGGGCTACCAGTCCTCCGTAAATAATGGAGGCCACGGAAATACCGATCATAAGGGGAGCGAAGTATACGCTGGCATCCGGAGTCATGGACAGACAGAATCTGATAAATCCGTAGGTACCCATTTTGAGCAGGACTGAAGCCAGCAGAACTGAACCGGCAGTGGGAGCCTGAACGTGGGCGGCAGGCAGCCAGGTGTGAAACGGGAACATGGGCACCTTTATGGCAAAGGCCAGGGCCATGGCCAGAAAGGTCCAGGCCTGAAACTTGAAGGAAAAATCATCGGCAATAAGTTCGGGAATGGAAAATGTTCCTCCGGCAACGTAGAAAGCGACCATGGCCACCAGAAGCAGGGTGCTTCCGGCCAGGGTGTAAATAAAAAACTTGATGGACGCGTACTTTTTTTCAGGTCCGCCCCATACCGCTATGAGCAGAAACATGGGAATAAGCATTACTTCCCAGAATATATAAAAAAGAACAAAATCAAGGGCCACAAACACGCCTATACAGGCCGAGGTCATGAGCATCATGCAGATATGAAATTCCTTTATGCGCGTGCCAATATAGGTCCAGGAGCAGAGTACGCAAAGCGGCAGCAGAAAGACCGTAAGCAGGACCAGCAGATAACTTATGCCGTCAATGCCCAGATGATAATTGATATTCCAGTGCTCAATCCAGGGAATGAATTCCACAAACTGGAAATCAGCGTACCCCAGTTTGAATTTCAGAAGCGGCAAAGCCAGAAGAATTTCAACTATGCCCACCCCCAGGGATATCTGACGCACTGCTTTTTCCCTCTGCACAAAGATCAGCACCAGTGAGGCTGCCAGGGGGAAGAAAATCAAGGTACTCAGTATTGGCCAGCTTGAATTCATTAGTATTGGCTCCAGCGGTTTTAATATTTAAATATTTATTATGATTTTAAATTTAGACAAAAAATACCAGGGCCGCGACAATAAGCCCTACAAAGACGGCTATGCCCAGGTAGTCCTGAATATATCCGGTCTGGGTCCGGTTTATGTTTTTCCCGATTTTCATGACCCCGTAAGCAGTGCCGTCAACAACTCTGTCAATATCTTCACGGTCAAACTGCGATGAGCCTTTGGCCATGCCCATTAGTCCCCGGAGACCTACGCGCGAATATACATTGGTCCACACGTTATCAATCTTTTCAACGGGATTCCCGGCCAGGGAAAGACCCAGATTGCCTGCTTTACGGTAAAACCAGTCAAAGTCCAGATTGAGTTTGTTTTCAGGTTTGAGCTTATGGCGCAGCAGGTAGAATCCCAGGCCCACAAATCCCATGAGCTGCAGGGTCATGAGCACGCTCCAGGCTGAATAAGGTGCAAAGGTGACTTCATGGGGCAGAAGATTATAGAGCAGCTGAGGATAAACACCGAGCACAAAACATATCAGACTGGCAATGGCCATACCGATATACATGTTGCCTGGAATGGGCCTGAGCTCTCTGGTGCTGTCCGGTTTGGCAAAAAATGCAAAATAAGAAAGCTTGAGTCCTACGGAAAGAAAAGTTCCCACCGCGGCGAATTCCATGCCCAGGGCCAGCCAGTACCGGTGGGCCTGGGCAGCTCCTTCTATAGTCATGGTCTTGCTTATAAAACCGGAAAAAAGAGGAAAGCCGGATATGGATATGGCTCCTATAATATAGGCTATAAAAACCAGGGGAATTCTGGAAACCAGCCCGCCCAGTTCGGTGAGCTTGGCAGTGCCTGCTGTGTAGAGAATGGCGCCCGTGCCCATGAATAAGAGGCCCTTGTAGACAATATGGGCGTAAGCATGAGCGCACGCACCGTTTATGGTCATGGCGGTGCCGATGCCTATGCCGGCTACCATGAAGCCCACCTGAGACACGATATGATAGGCCAGGATGCGGCGGATATTGTTTTCTATGGTGGCGTAAAAAACTCCGTATATGGTCATGAGCACGCCCATTACGGCCAGGATTTCAAAACCGGCAAAACCTCTGGCCATGACATAGACCGCGGTTTTGGTGGTAAAGGCGCTCATGAAAACAGCACCGGTGATGGTCGCTCTGGGATAGGCGTCCGGCAGCCAGGCATGCAAAGGGATAACCGCCGCGTTTACAGCGAAGCCAAGGAGGATCAGATAATCATAATACCGGGCTATGGAAGGATCAACCGGAGTAAAGGCAAAGGTGCCCAGGTCCCAGTATCTGAGCAGCAGCCCGCCCAGCAGAAAAAGACCTCCCAGGGTATGAAAGAGAAAGTATCTGAAGCCGGCTGCAACAGATTTTTTGCTTCGGTTCAGCCAGACCAGAAAGGTTGAGGCCACTGACATTATTTCCCAGAATATGAACAGGGTCAGATAGTCCCCTGCAAACACGCAGCCGAAAGCACCTGTAATATACATGGCTGCTGATATGTGCTGCGCCTTGTCTTTGACGTGCCAGGCGTATATGAAGCCGATGACTCCCTGCAGGGCAAAGACGTGAGCAAAAACCACGGCCAGGGTGTCCACCCTGCCCAGAGTCATGTTCACCCCCAGGTAGTTGAACTGGCCGTAAGTTCCTGAGTCCATGCCCAGGACAGCCATAAAAGCCAGAATACCCGGCAGGGGCAGAAGGTATTTCCAGGAAGTACCCCTGCCCGGCCAGAAGACAAGAATAACAGCCAGGGCAAAGAAAAACAGGCCCGGATGGATGAAAGTGCTAATCTCGTTCATAATAGTCCTCGTCTTTACCCAGAAACATATGGGCTGAACCCTTGCTGATCCGGCCCAGCAGGAAGGTGGCGATCAGTCCGAAGGCCGCGAAAAAACCGGGCAGGTGGTCAATGATAAAATGCGGGTGATGGGGACCTATGAAAATGTTGAGCAAAATGGTCAGCCCCAGAAAAGCCTTGAAAAGATTGAAATAGACCCTGCTGTTTCTTCTGGCTTTGACAAAGAAACCACCCAGGTTTTCTTGGAGTATGTTCAGCAATTTCCTATCCTCCTAATACCTTGATAAACTCTTGAAACACCTGGGGATACAGACCCAGAAAAACTGATATCCCCGCAGTAACGCAAAGGGGAACCACCATGCAAAGCGGGGCTTCCCTGTAGTCTTCAAGATTGACTCCCGGTGCCGGCTCTCCAAAATATCCCTTGTAAATTATCTGCCCAAAATAATAAGTATTAAGAAGGGTGCTGATGAGCAGGGCTATCATGAGCGGGATCTGGCCCGCGCTCAGGGCTCCGTTGACCAGATACCACTTGCTTACAAAGCCGGCTACAGGCGGAACTCCAATCATACTCAAAGCTGCCACGGAAAAAGCTCCAAAAGTCCAGGGCATCTGCCGGGCCATGCCTGAAAGCAGGCTGATCTTTTTTATGTGAGTGGCTACATATATGGCCCCGGCCGCGAAAAACAGGGTGATTTTGCTGAAAGCATGGTGGGCTATATGCAGGTTGCCACCGGTTATGGCCAGAGGGGTGAGCATAGCTACGCCAATGACCACATATGAAAGCTGGCTTACTGTGGAGTAGGCCAGTCTGGCTTTGAGATCGTCCTTGGTCATGGCAATTACTGAAGCAACCACCAGGGTGAAGGCCGCAAGATAGGCCAGGGGAATTCCCAGATTCAGGGCTTCCATGGTGTCCACGCCAAATACCGACAAAATGATCCTGCTTATGGAGAATACCCCGGCCTTAACAACCGCCACCGCGTGCAGCAGGGCTGATACAGGAGTGGGCGCGACCATGGCTGAAGGCAGCCAGTTGTGCAGGGGCATGATGGCGGCCTTGGCCAGCCCGGCAATGAACAGGATATAGGTCAGGATAACCCATCCTGCAGGGGCGTCATCAGGAAAAATACCCTGGCTGATATCTCCCAGATGAAAGTCCAGAGTACCGGCCAGTACATAAGTCATGATCATGGCCGGGAGAAGAAAAAGCTTGGAAGTGCCCATGAGGTAGATAATATATTTCCTGGCTCCGGTATAGGCTTCATCATCCTGATGATGGGCCACCAGGGGATATGTAAAGACCGTGATTATCTCGTAAAACAGATAAAGGGTGAAAACATTGGCGCTCAGGGCCACACCCATTGCTCCGAAAATGGCCACGGCAAAGCAGAAATAATATCTGGTCTGGGCGTGTTCATTAAGAGAACGCATATACCCGATATTGTAGCTGGTGGCCAGGATCCATAAGAATGAAGCTATCAGAGCGAATATAAGAGACAGCCCGTCCGCTGCAAAGGATACAGTGATACCCGGAAGGATGGTGAACAGGGTGCATTTATATATTGCTCCCCCCAGGACCTTGGGCACCAGATATAAAATGGACAGAAAAGTGGCTCCCCCGGCTGCCAGGGATATTGCCTCGCGCTGATTGATGTCGCCGCGGAAAAACCAGATGGCAAACGGAGCGGCAAAGGTGATGGCCATGGGCAGGAGCAGGTAATAGGAGGAGATGATCTCAGCCATGCTTATCCTCGCATTGTGGTTAGTTTGTCAGGGGAAACGCTTTTGAATCTTCTGGAAACCACCAGCAGAACTGCCAGAAGAAGAGTGGCCTCGGCAGCGGCGATTCCCATTACCAGAAGTGTCCCTATCTGCCCGATCTCGTTGGGAGTTGGCGTCAGCTGGGCTGAGGCCATGATGCTGAGGCCCGCTCCGTTGAGCATGAGTTCGATGCCCAGGATCATGCCCACCAGGGTCTTTCTGTTCATTATCCCGAAAAGGCCGGTGCACAGCAAAAACAGGGCAACCAGGTGATAAACAAGCATGGGATTCATCTGTGCTTCCTCCTTTCAAAGCCAAGGATGACCGCTCCGGCCATGGCTACTGTCAGAAGAAGAGAAATGAGCTCAAAGGGCAGTATGTATGGCTCCAGCAGAAATCGGCCCAGATTTTTAATCTCTGTTTCCTCGGGAGTGAAAACAGAGGGAGGAGACGATCTGAGCAGGGCAGAGCCCAGAAAAACCGCCGGGGCCACCGCGCCCATAATGGCGTACTTGATCCTGCCTGTTCGGCCAGGTCTGGATTCCTCTCCGCCTGACCAGGCCTGGGTGAGCATGATGGCGAAAAAAATGAGCACGCTTACCGCGCCCACATAGATAAGGATCTGCATGAGGCCGATGAACGGGGCTGCCATGAGAAAGTAAAGCCCGGCTACTCCGAACAGGGTCAGAATAAGCCCCACCAGGGCCCGGACAAGGCTCTGGGCCAGGACCGTCATCAGGGCCCCGACCACTATGAATCCTATGTGACCGAAGAGTACTATGTAAGCCAGGTTTTCCATTCAACTCTCCTTTTTTTGGGCCTGGTAGCGCAGTCTGGCTAACAGATCATATTCAAATTCTTTTCTGCTGTACCCGGCCAGATATACATCGCTGGAAAATTTCAGGGCTCTGGTAGGACAGTTCTGGACGCACAATCCGCACAGGCTGCAATAATTAAAATCCAGGTGAAAGCGTCGCGGTTTTCTGTCCATTTTTTCCGGATGACTGTGTCTGTGTTTAAGGTCCAGAGGCAGCTCTTTCATGTCAGGATGACCGGCCCGGTGTGTCTTTTGCGGCAGGCTGCTTTTATCTATCCTCAGGGAGATGCACTGGGATGGACAGAGCAGCACGCACGTACCGCAGGCAATGCATTTTGACTGGTAAGGATCTGCTTCCTGGGGAACCAGTTCTATATGGCCACGGTATCCTTCCAGAGATTCAACTGTGTTTCTGGGATAATGAACAGTGAGCTGGGGCTGGAAAAAGCTTCTGCCGGTCACTTTGAGTCCGACAAGCATGCTCCAGACACCTGTAACGGCTTGGCGCAGGGTTTTAATCATAGGGCCACCACCAGAGCAGTGATTAGAAGGTTGATGACTGTCAGGGGGATGAGCCATTTCCAGCACAGATTGAGAAGCTGGTCAAAGCGTACCCTGGGGTATGTCCATCTGAACCACATCATGACCAGAAGCAGCAGATATACTTTGAGCAGAAACCACCACCATCCGGATATGACCGGCCCGTTCCATCCGCCCAGGAAAAGCACGCTTGCCACGCAGCAGGCTATGATCATATAGGCGTATTCCGCCAGAAAAAATACACCAAAGCCCATGCCGGAATATTCAGTATGGAAGCCCGCGGTAAGTTCGCTTTCAGCCTCGGGCAGATCAAAAGGAGCACGGTTGGTTTCGGCCAGGGCGCAGATAAAAAAGATGATAAAAGCCAGGGGCTGAGTGGCCAGATGCCATTGCCAGGGCCAGGAGCCCTGGCCGGCGGATATTTCATAAAGATTGAATGTCCCGGTGATGAAGACTATGGGCAAAACAGACAGCAGAAGAGGTATCTCATAGGCCACGGACTGGGAGATATCCCTGGCGGCTCCCAGAAGGGAGTATTTGTTCTGCGAAGCCCACCCGGCCAGACACAGGGCCAGAACATTTATGCCGGAAAAGGCCAGTATCAGCAGCAGGCCTACATTGAGATCCCTGAATATACTCAGATGGGGACCAAAGGGAACAGCCACAAAGCAGACCAGTACAGGTGCCATGGAAAGCATTGGGGCCAGCCAGTATAAAAATGCGTCAGCACCTCTGGGGGTAAACATCTGTTTGCCAACAAGCTTGATCCCGTCGGCAAGAGGCTGAAGAACGCCCTGGGGCCCTACTTCGTAGGGCCCGGGCCTTCTCTGGATAAACCCGGCCACTTTACGCTCAAGGTAAACCAGCACCAGGCCGTTAAGGCCGATAAAGGCCATGATCACGGCCAGCCCTATGCCAATGCTTATCAACTGGATGGGGATTGATTCAATCATCTGTCTATCTCCGGAATTACCAAATCCAGGCTGCCCAGGATGCTTACCGCGTCTGATATAAGAGTGCCCGCGGAAATTTCAGCAAAAAGACTCAAATTGGAAAAACTGGGCGAACGTAATTTGAGGCGGTAGGGATGCGTTCCGCCGTTGCTGACCAGATGCACGCCCACCTTGCCCCGGGCGCTTTCCACTGCAAAATATACATCTCCTCTTGGAGGACACGGCCTCTGCGGGGCCAGGGGATTGATATGTTTTCCCCCGGGAAGCTGGTCCAGGGCCTGCATGATTATGCTGATGCTCTGCCGGATTTCATCCATGCGGACCATGTACCTGGCCAGGGCGTCGCCTTGTTCATAGACTGGAATATCAAAATCAAAACGTTCGTAAACAGAGTAAGGTTCAGCCCTTCTGACATCATGTTTGATGCCTGACCCCCTGAGTACCGGGCCGGTTGCGCCGTATCCGCGGCAGATACCGGTCTCTATAACTCCGATATCCTCCACCCTGTTGCGCAGGATAATATTATCAGTAACCAGATCCTTGAAGATTTTCAGCCGCTCCTCCATGCCCAGGCAGAAATCCCGGACCTCAGAGATAAATTTTTCGTCAATATCAGCGCTGACACCGCCAAAGCGGTAATAGCAGTAAGTAAGCCTGGAACCGGTTATTCTCTGGAGGATATCCATCACCTTTTCCCTGTCGGCAAAGGCGTACATTATAGGAGTAAACGCCCCCAGGTCCAGAAGATACGCTCCCCACCACAAAAGATGGGAATTGATGCGGTTCAGCTCGCAGGTAATGACCCGGATAAATTCGGCCCTTTCAGGAACCTGGATATTCATGAGTTTTTCCACGGCACCCACATAAGCCCAGTTCCAGGCCAGGGCATGCAGATAATCTGTGCGCCCCATATTGGGCAGATACTGGGCATAGGTCCTGACTTCGGCCATTTTTTCATGCATGCGGTGGACGTAACCCAGAACAGGCTCCGCCCTGACAATGTATTCACCATCGATTTCCAACAGGACACGCAGGACCCCGTGAGTAGAGGGGTGCTGAGGACCCATGTTCAGAATCAGGGTGTCCTGGCGTCTGGTGGGCTGAAATTTGCGCGCGTAAAAATCGCCTGTTGTGTCTAATTTCAAATCCAGATTCATGGCTGTTCCTGTTGCCTGGGTGATGGAGTATGGTTGATTGCCTCTGAAAACCGCGGGCTGTCCGGACTTATTGTTTCGGCTGTCCATCCGGGAAAGAGTTCATACATATCCTTGAGATCCTTTTCCTTTTTAATCAGGGGAGGAGGGCCGTCGTGTTCAGGGTCCAGAAGCAGGGGAATGAGGTTGGGATGATCTGTAAACTTGACACCGAAGAAATCATAACATTCCCGTTCATGCCAGTCAGCCCCGGGATATATGGCAGAAATGGAGGGCAGTTCCGGGCTGGTTTTGCTGACCAGGGTCCTGAGAGTGACTCTGTGGTGAGCCTGGAAACAGTCAAAATGATAAACCAGCAGAAAGCCTTCCCGCATATCCACGCAGGATATGTCTTCGATGAAATAGCCTGCCTCATTGAGTTTGGCAGCAGCCCGGGCAACATCAGCCGCCTTCATAAATATATCCGCTGCGCAGCCCCGCGCGTTTTGATCAGCGCAGGTACTGCAGTCCTGAACCAGTTGATGATGAGAGGATTCATTGTTCATTTCTGTTCCCCCTGGGGCAATGGCCACCAGCGTTTGCCGGTGATTTTTTTCTGGAGCTGAAAAAGACCTTCCAGCAGTCCTTCAGGCCTTGGAGGGCATCCTGGAACATAGACATCAACAGGTATGAGTTTGTCTACTCCTTCGACTATGGCGTACTGCCCCTTGAAGCGGAAAGGACCGCCGGAAATAGCGCAATTGCCCATGGCGATAACCCATTTGGGAGCCGGCATCTGTTCGTAAAGGCGGACAATCATGGGGGCCATTTTTCTGGATACAGTCCCGGCCACGATCATGAGATCGGATTGTCTTGGAGAGGGCCGGAAGACTTCCGCTCCGAACCTGGCCACATCAAACCTGGCCATGCCTATGGCCATCATTTCAATGGCACAGCAGGCCAGACCAAAAGTCATGGGCCACAGGGACATTGACCGGCAGACATCCATATACTTCTGGACCAGAGTCATGTTGATGAGAGGCTGGTCAATTTCTGTATCAGCGGCTCGCAGGTTCAGAATTTGATTCTCTTGGGCCATGTAAAGACTCCTTTTTTCCAGAAATATAAGACAGAGGCGAAAAGAATAACAATGAAAATCAGAAGCTTGACAAATGGAACCACACCCTGAGCTTCTGCATAATACGTTGCAACCGGGAAGAGATAAAGCACGTCAACATCAAAAGCCAGAAACAGAAGGGCGTAAAAGTAATAATTGATGCCGAATTTTACCCATGCAGACCCGTATGGCGGCATGCCGCATTCATACGGCATGAAAAGTTCAGGTGATTTTGCTTTTGGTGAAACAAGGATGGAAAGCACAAAAGGCGCTACAGCAAATATAATTCCGTGGATAAAAAAAAGAATAACGGCAAAGTGGAGCCATGTGAAACTCATAACAATGCACTTCCTTTATAATTAAAGTTGCAAAAGCAAATCAACTGTTTATTTAAACAGTTTCGAATATAAACCTTGATTTCAAGTTTATGTCAAGAAAAAAAATGCTTGATACTTTTTTCTCAAATTACTTTTTTACTTGTCATAAATTTGTGGTTTTGTTAACTGAATAAAAAAATAGGGAGGAATATATGACTACTGATAGTGTTTTCAGTGTTTGCGGGATGTGTACGGTTAGATGTCCTGTTCAGGTTGATCTGGAAGGCGATAAGCTTAAATTTATTCAGGGCAATCCTCATACCGCTCTTAAAGGCGCTTTGTGCGCCCGGGGAGCGGCCGGTCCAGGGCTTCTGAATGATTCAGACAGGATCAGACATCCACTTATCCGTGAAGGTGAACGGGGGGAAGGCAAGTGGCGGCAAGCTACATGGGAAGAAGCCTTTGAATATGTAGCTGAAAAATTAAAAGGCATAATTGATGAACATGGGGGCAGATCAGTCCTCTGGTCTGACCATTCAGGACCTTTCGCGGACATGAATAAGGCGTTTGTAAAGGCCCTTGGTTCTCCCAATTACTGTAACCATGACGTCACCTGCGGGCGTAATGTTCATCATGCCAACCAGTCTCTTACAGGACTTGGAAGAAAAGGCGTGGTCTATGATTACAAAAATTCCAGACATATAGTGCTGCAGACCAGAAATGTATTTGAAGCTATTAATGTAGGAGAAGTCAATTCTGTCCTTGACGGCATGGCAGCCGGGGCCAAGCTCACAGTAATAGACATCCGGGCCAGTATATCAGCAGGCAAGGCGGATAATTATTTTCAGATTCGTCCGGGAACCGATTATGCTTTTAATCTGGCAGTCATTAATGAGCTCATTAATAAGAAACTGTATGACGCAGAATATGTTCAGAAATATATGCAGGATTTTGATAAGCTCAAAGCCTTTGTCAGTGATTATACTCCGGAATGGGCGGCTGAAAAGACAGGAGTCAAAGCTGAAGCCCTGAGAACCTTTGTTGCCCAGCTGGCTCAAGCCAAGCCTGCGGTGCTCTGGCATCCTGGATGGATGGCAGCCAGATATGACGATTCTTTTTATGTGGCCAGGACCGCTTATATCATAAACGCTCTGCTGGGAAGCATCGGCACCAAGGGCGGGCTTCCTCTGATGGCCAAGCCTGGTGATTGTGACCGTAAAGGCCTCAACTCTCTAGCCGGGCAATTTCCCAAGCCCGAAGACAAAAGAGCTGACGGAGTGGGCTGGAAATACACCCATCTTGATGCCGGACCAGGCCTTCTTAATCTGGCCTTTAAGGCAATTGAATCAGAAGATCCCTATCCTGTAAAAGCATATATCGTACACAGGCACGATCCTATGATGGCCATGCCTGATCCTGAAGCCATGAAGAAAATATTTGAAAAACTGGATCTCATGGTTGCCATTACCTTTTCATGGTCCACCACGGCCTGGAATTCCGATGTGGTGCTGCCCATGTCACCATATCTGGAAAGAGAAAGTATAATGGCCTGTAAAAATGGCTTAAAGCCGTATTTTTTTGTAAGAAAACGCGCTATGCAGCCATCACTTGATACCAAGGCTGACTGGGAAATACTGTGCGGGATTGCCAGAAAAATGGACATTGACAAGCTGGCATTCAACAACATTGAAGACATCTGGAAATTTCAGCTGGAAGGCACAGGAGTGGATATTAAGGATTTTGACGCTACCGGATTGGTCAGCCTTACAGATAAACCAGTTTACTTTGATCGTGATAATATCAAGTTTAAAACACCGTCAGGAAAAATTGAGATTATTTCCGCCAAGCTGGAGGAAAACGGGGTTGAATCCCTTAAGCCATATGAAGACAAGCCAGTCCCGGAAAAAGGGCTGTTCAGGCTCGCCTTTGGCCGCTGTGGCGTACATACCCAGGGACACACCATGAATAATCCCATTCTGCATGAACAGATGTCAGAGAATGTGGTCTGGATAAACAAGGATAAGGCTGAGGAGATGGGAATCAGGAACGGCGATCAGGTCAGAGTATCTGGAAACAATGGCTACTCCGCACAGACCATGGCCTTTGTAACGGAGTTCATCCATCCTGAAGCGGCATTTATGGTTCACGGCTTTAACAGCGGAGTGCCAGCGGAAACCAGAGCCAGGAATAAAGGTGTGGCAGACCACAGGCTGATGGTGGGAGGTCTTGACAAGTGGAGCAAGGCCGGAGGAGGATTGTCCCTTCAGGAACATTTTGTTAAAGTTGAAAAAGCTTGATGACCGGGAAAAATAAACATGTCGCCAAAAGCCGGTCTCCAGGGGCCGGCTTTTTTTGCCGGTTAATAATCATATTTCCAGAATACTCCGATACCGCTGTCGCTGTCAGATTCCACACTGCTTTCCAGGCTGATGCGCGGGGTAAGCTCAACTTCCACTGAAACGGAATTAGAACCCGGTTCCGTACCTGTTTTGACTTCAAGATAAACCTTTTCATTAACATACTTGCCCAGGCCGAATTGGGTTCCGTCCTGGTCTGGATCCACGCTGACGGTAATGTCGTCTACCCCGATAAAATCCCTGAGCCTGCCCATCATATCCGGACCAGTTTCACCCAGGGTCAGATTTCGGGCTGCGTTGATCAGTGTATAGGCCTGGAAAGGGCTGATGCTGGACAAATCTCTGCCGAACAGGACCCAGGCCAGTATCTCATCCTGAGGCATGGGCGGATTTGAGGATAATTCAACCTCAGGTTCAAGGGCGGGACCATAAACCCGCACGTTGATGACCATGTCTTTCCGGCCGTAGTCTGCTTTGATGTCCATGTACGGATCAGGAGGAGCAGAACCGTCCAGATTTATATAGGATTCATTATTCAGGTTGAACCGGCGATCAAGGAAGTCCAGATGTCCCCGGACGATATTCAGGCTGCCCCGCGCGGAAGGCTCTGCCGCCCGCCCGGAAACATGGAGCTTCCCCTTCCACTCGGAGTCCAGACCCCTTCCGCGCACGTATACTCTGGCTGGAAAGTCAAGTTCAATATCCAGGTCGGCCGGATAATCAAAGCCTGAAGAAGTTTTTTCAGTATCGCCGTGATCCCGGCCGTTATTGATCTCGGTGACGTCCAGATCAACCACCTCTGGAGGGGTTTGTTCAGGAAGACTGGCTTCCACAGAATCAAAAAGAACCCGGCCGGAAATTTCAGCTCCGGACTTGTTGCCGGAGGCTTCCAGGTCCGCGCTGTTTACACGCACTATTGCAGTTTTATGCTCCATGAGCCTCATGTCGTTGATATTTATCCGCAAATCAAAAGGGATGTCACCTGATGGGTCAAGGTCAATAAAACCTGATCCTTGAACCCGGCCTTTTGAGCCGTCCGAACCATTTATTTCAGAGATAACTATCCTGGTCTGTTCTCCCTTGGCGTTTACATCCAGATCAGTAATGTACAATCCCGCCTCCAGGTGTTCGTAAGAGGCCTGCGTAACTTCAGCTGTTCCCTGAAACAGAGGTTTTTCAAGGGTGCCTGAGACGAGAAAATCCGAGCTGAAATGTCCGCTCAGGAGCTGGTCCGGCGGCAAAAAAAGCCCGGCCAGGGTCTTTAGTTCCAGCCTGGACTTGATTTCTCCGGAAAGGGGCACGGGATCGGAATAGGCTAAAGCAAGGGGTTTAAGGCTGAAATCCAGAGGAAGCCAAAAGTTCAAGTCGGCCAGATCAGTCTGTTTATCCCCCAGGGATGCCTCCATGGTGGCCTGTCCTGAGTCCAGATAGCCTCTGGCATTAAGGCTGAGGGTCCGGGGGATTTCCAGATGAGAAGCTCCCGGACTCAGTTCGTCAATATCAAGGTCTGCTTGTAAAACAGGATTTTCCGGGCTTCCGGACAGTCGAAGATTGAGATCAACCACCCCCAGGATATGATCAAGGTGTTTTATTGGAAGATCCGTGATCTGCAGGTCTTTAAGGTCCATAAAGGCGTTTACTTCTTCCGATGTCAGATGCCCTTCTCCTGATACGCGGCCTGACCCGAAAACAAGGCTGAAAGGTTCAAGCAGTGATTGTTCTGGCGAGTGTATTAAAGTCAAAGGGGATTTAAGCTCAAAGTCTTCCTGGGCAAACGCTCCGTGAATATCAGTCAGCTCCAGGTGGAACTCCGGCTTACTCATGGCAAGACTGCCTGTAAGGGAAAGATCCAGGGGATGGACAACCTGTCCTGAAAGCACGGTCTGGTAATCAATTTTATCCCTGGTTCCTGCCATATTGATGGCAACATGGTCTATTTCAGTACGCGCGGCCGTGATTCCCGAGATAAGTGTTTCCGACTGAAAAGCGGCCCTGGTAAAGAGATGTTCCACCTGACCGCTGGCTTTTATTCCGGACAGGGTGATGCTTTCATGGGCGAGATCTTCTCCGTTCAGAGAAAATGAAATGTTTTGTTCATCCCGGGTTGAAGTTAGATTTATTTCAGATTCAAGGGTTCCTGTTAGGTCTTTATCCAGAAAGTCTCCTATGTATGAAAGGTCTGAAATATCCGCTTGGATGTTTCCCCGGGCCAGGATTTCTTTCAGCTCAAGATCCAGGTCAGCCGAGATTTGAAATCCAGGAGCCCGGGAAATAAATTCGCTTATTTCCAGATGACCTGTCTTCAGCGAGAAATCGCTTGCAAGATCCAGACGCCTGTCTGCCTGAATCGCTGACGCCTGAAGGCTTCCTCTGGGCAAGCCGTGAGCAAATTCGGATTTGATTTCTGCTGTTATATCAGCTGGTTCAAGATGATTATAGGTGAAATCCCTGGCCTGGATTACCGCTGAAACGTCTGGTCCGGCAATCTTTCCGGCAGCGCTTAGCACCGTTTCAAGGCTGCCTGACATGGCCATATCTTTTTTTTCCCCCAGGTTTTTCAGGGAGTCTACTGCCAGATCTCCGGTGTAATCCATCAGCATGTTTTTGAAGTCCATGTGGCCGGAGCCGTTAAAGTCAAACTCAGCAGCCTCCAGGTTTGCCCTGGAAACATTCAGGGTCAAACTCCGGTCAAAGGCCAGGTCCGCTTTAAGGTCCGCCTTATCTCCAACCAGGGCCTGGAGATAAGGGTTATCAGCATCGAACCGGGGAAAAACAATGTCCGTGCTGGTATGATAACTGAACCCGCGGATGTCTCCTCCTCCCTGGATGGAAGCATGCATATCCGCGGCGAAAAAAGAGTCTCTGGTCAGGCCGGGGATGAGCTGCTGGACATCCTTGGCGTAAGTGTTCAGATTGCCTGAAAATTTCAGCGAATTAAAATCCATCTGTCCGGCCAGATCCGCTTCCAGGTCCCGGGCATTGAGCTTAAGTCTGTTCAGTTCAAGCGCGTTTTCCCGGGTGTGCCGCAGATCAAACTCAAAGGCCAGATCCGGAGGCAGGTTGGTGTAGCTCTGGATATTGAATCCTGAAAAATCAATATCACCCTTTGCAGCATAGAAGGCGGCAGATGAAGGATTCAGCTTGAAATCGGCTGTCAGGCCGGCCTGGTTCAGGGACAGGCCGTTTCCGGAAACAGCACCCAGACTGATCCTGGTTTGCGCTGACAGCTCATCCACAGGCCCATCAAAATTCGTGTCAATGCTCAGCGCGTCCGGGGATTTAAACCCCGAATCCATGAACAAAAGATTAAGGTCAGGGAAATCCAGGTTAAAGGAACCGGAGACTGTGGACTGCCGGGGATCAAAAAGGGCTTCAGACCGGAGAACAAGGCTTGGGGACTCAATGTTTAAGTTTTTCAAGGCCATGCGTCCGGAATTGTCCAGACCGGCTTCAATCAGCAGTTCAAAGGGATGCCTGGTAAAGTCCAGGCCCCGGGCAGGAAGCATGTCCGGATTGATGGATATGTCTCCCCGGCTCCGCAGCAAATAAAGATCATCCTGGACAATCTCCAGATTCAGGGAGGCATTAAAACTGTCCCGGCCGTCAAGATTCAGTTCTCCCTGCCAGGTTTTAAGCGGACCTGACCCGGAAAGGGTCAGAATGGTATCTGAAGGCCAGTTTTCCAGGGGGATAAAGTCTTTAAGTATCCCAGGATCAAACAAGGACAAATCCAGATCCAGACGGTAGGGATTTTTATTAAGCTCCGCCTTGAGGCTTGCCAGTGAAGCCGGCTCATCCAGTCTGTTTATTTCCAGACTGGCCAGGGAGACGCCGCTCTCATCAGCAAAGAGTTTTCCCTCAAGGTTCAGTTCAGTCCGGGTATCAAGGACAGGATGGGAAATAATGACCCTGGTCAGATAAATATGTTCCGCTGTCAGAGCTGGAAAGGGCCATTTCCATTTTATGTCCAGATCCTCCAGATCCATTTGCTTTTTTTCCTTTTCCCTGGACTCTGAAGTCGGCAGTTCACTAAGCAGGGCTTTGGCTGCCCCCAGTTCGTAAATATGGATTTTTCCGCGTAAAAGTTTTGATAATGACCATCTGAGGCTGGCATTGCTGATGCTTAGCCATTCTCCCCGGCTGTCTTTAATAGAGATGTTTTCCAGCTCCAGGTTAAAGGGGATTTTTCCGGATATTCCGGTAATGACAACCTGGCCCTTGTCCCAGATAAGAAGGCCGTTAAGGGTTTTTTCCAGATATCTCTGGCCTGGCGAGGTCTGAACAAAGGCTATGGCCAGGATCAGGAAAACCATGAGCAGGCCCAGGGCCGAAGCAAGGACAATAAGGATTCTGCGCCGAAGTTTATTCATAAAGATGATAAGTATCTTGTGAGTTCAAGATTCAAGGTTAAGATTTAGTCCTGAAACCGCAGGGACGTCAGATTGCAATAAAATGACTCCAAGGATTCAGGATGCAGGGTGAACTCATCCGGGTGCATAGCTGCAAATTTAGAAAGACTGGCCCAGGCTGATATATATCTGAAAGCTGTCATCCACCCCTTTTCTGCGGTCCAAAGGAAAAGCAATGTCCATTCTTACAGGCCCGAAATCAGTAAAGTATCTGTATCCAAGTCCCCAACCCCAATAGAGCTTGTCTTCAAAGTTTGGATATGAAGAATCAAAGGCCCGTCCTCCATCCAGGAAAGCCACCAGACCTGAATTTTTGGTTATCTTGAACCTGAGTTCAGTGTTTATCTCAGCCAGGGAAGTTCCGCCAACAGGATTTTTATTTTCCAGCTCTCCAGCTGTTTGATAGGAATACCCCCGGACAGAACCGCCTCCTCCGGCATAAAATCTTTCATCCGGGGGGACTTTTGACTTGCTCTGGGCATTGATTGCCCCGAGGGCCACCCGGTTGGCCAGGACTATTCTTTTTTCAGAGAGAAGTTCCAGATAGGTGCTTACACTGGCATAGGCCTTGATAAACCTGTTCTTGGTATCCAGGGTATCAAAATAGGGAATAATTTTGAAGTTGAAGCGGATGCCGGTTCCGGGATTGAGTATGTCGTCCCGGCCATCCCAGGTCAGGTCCGTGGGAATATATAACAGTCCCAGATCAGTGGTTTCGCCGAACTGCTTGACCCGGGCAGCCCGGTATCCCAGTCCCGCCCCAGCTGAAAGCTCCGGGGTAATTTTTCGTTCCAGCATGGTCTGGGCGTACAGGCTCGTGGAATCATAGGCATCGCGTTTTTCATCAACCAGGCCGGATTCAAAGGACAGATTCTGATCAGTACGCAGCCAGGCAGGGATGGTATAACTGCTGGTGAGTGAATTCAGTTCATCTGAAACCACCAGTCTGAAGTCCAGCACTTCCCCCATGCCTCTGAAATTTCTGTGGGTCCAGCCAAGCCTTGCTTCAGGTCCGGTATCGGACTGATAGCCAAGACCTGCCCTGACTGTGCGAGGTTTTCTTTCAGTTACAGATACAATTATGGGTAATTTTTCATCTTCTTTTAATTCGGATTCATGTTTGACTTCCACCATGGTAAAAAGGCCGCTGGCTGTAAGCGTGCGTCTCAGACTGTTCATGAGGGAGGCTTTGAAGGGATCGCCTTTTTGCCAGGGCAGGGCCTGGAGTATGTATTCTTCTTTGACTCGGGACAGCCCGGATACCTTGGTCCGGCCGAAATCAGCAAGTGGACCAGGATCCAGCAGGTAATATATTTTTGCCTCGTGAGTCTGGTGATCGATTATTACTTCTCCCACCTGCACAAAAGGGAGCGGAAAGCCCTGTTCCCGGGCATGCTTAAGGATGATCTGCCTGGCATCAAGGACCCTGGCTGAGGTTATCCTGCTGCCCTGTTCAAGGTTCAGTTCTTCCTGAGTGGGAAGATCCGGTCTGGGGTCTGTATCCAGACAGGTGAAGGCAATGTCTGCTTTTTTGATGAGATAGGGAGGGCCTGGTTCGATTTTGAATTCCACGGTTACCGGAGAACTGGTCTGGTCTACGGAATAACTGACCTGGGAAGAATAAAACCCGAAGGAACGAAGTGCCTTGGTAAATTTATCAATATCAGCCCTGGCTCTTCTTTTAAGCTGGGCATCAGTTATGGGCGGGCGGTTTTCCAGAGTTTTTGTGTCTGAAATCTGGATTAATGTCTGATGGATCCGGTCTTCCAGCTGGCCGGAAATTACAGTTTGATAATTTATGGCCCGGGGTGTCTGCTCTTCAGGCTTAGCCGGGTCCTGGGCAGCCATGGAACAGGGAGAATAGGTCAGAACCAGCAATAAGATTAAAAGGCATTTATAAGTATTTTTCATGGTTGCTGTGTACTATTAGCTGGTCTTAAGTTTTGTGGTTCAAGCATTAAAAAATATAATATAACAAGAGGGTTTGATTTGGCAAATCCGGGATTCCGGCTCTACGCCCGGCCTGGAAAGCATCCTTTACCTGTGCCTGGAAAAGAATTAAGAAATCATCTTTTTGAACAAGAAAAACCAGAAAGGAGAAGTCATGCACTGTGCTGTTGATAAAGAGACTGTTAAAGAGACAATTTTGTTTCATGGACATAATTGTCCGGGTCTTAGTATCGGAATCCGTGCCAGCGAACTGGCTCTGGATACGCTTAAGCGTCAGAAAGGCGACAATATCCTGGTTGTGGTGGAGACGGATATGTGCGCGGTGGACGCCATTCAGTTCCTTACAGGATGCACTCTGGGTAAGGGCAATCTTATTCACCGGGATTTCGGCAAGACAGCTTTTTCCTTTTTTGATCCGGACCGGAAAAAGGCGATCCGCCTGACGCTCAAGCCCGGCTGTTTTGGTTCTGAAAGAGATGAGATGCGCTCTCTCATGCAAAAAGACAGGCCGCTTTCTGCCGGAGAAAAACAAAGACTTGAACAGCTCAGGCAGAAGCAGATTCAGGACATAATGGAAATGGACCAGGAGTCTTTGTTTGAGGTGGCTGATATAGATCCGGTTCCGCCCAGGTCGGCCCGGATAATGGACAGCCTTGAATGCGCTTATTGCAGGGAGATGACCATGGAGTCAAGAGTCAGGTTGTATGCCGGCAAAATTTACTGCATCCCCTGTTTTGAAAAAGTGGACCAGAAAAGATAGACCCGGGGCAAATGAGAATGAATTCAGAAAATAATAAAACCGGCATACTTCTGGCCGCGTTCGGCACTTCTGTTCCGGGTGCGGACAGGGTTTACGCCAATATTCAAAGTAAAGCAGAGCTTCTTTTTCCTGATGTGGACATTTACTGGGCCTATACTTCCAAGGTTATCCGGGAAAAGCTGGCCGGACAGGGCCTGGTTTTTAATTCTCCGGTTCAGGCCCTGGCCCTGATGGCTGAACACGGGTTTTCCAGAGTAGCCATGCAGTCGCTTCTGATTATCCCGGGCCTTGAGCATCATGACCTGATCATGGCCAGGTCGTCCCTGGAAGGCCTGCCCAAAGGCATTGAAAAAATCAGACTGGCCCAGCCATTGCTGAGCCACAGCAAAGACCTGGAAAGATTTGCCAGGGCCATGCTTGTGAATATTCCGGCCGAGCGGGAATCTGATGAAGCGGTTATTTTCATGGGACACGGCAGTGTTCATCCAGCCAATGTGTTTTATGCCGGTCTGCAGTATCATTTCTGGATGCACGATGAAAACATATTCGTGGGCGCGGTGGAAGGGGTCCCTGGTCTGGAAGATATTCTGCCCCTTCTGGAAAAAAAGAAAATCAGGAAAGTTCACCTCATGCCGCTTATGGTGGTGGCCGGGGATCACGCTGTTAAGGACATGGCCGGCAGACAGGCTGATTCCTGGGTTTCTGTTCTAAAAGAACGCGGAATAGACGCCAGGGTAATAATGAAGGGTCTGGGTTCTTTTGATAATATTGTGGATATATGGATGGATCATCTCAAAGAAGTCATGGATGGTTTATGATTCAGTAGGTCTGTAAACCAGAGTTTAACCGGGAGGTTTCTGGTCTTTCAGCCGGGTCAGGACTTTTTTCAGCAAGCTGTTGCGGTCAGCCGATATAACTGGGGAGATTTAAAAATATCTCCCTGGTATAATTAATCATTTTGTTCATTATCCAGGGAAAAGTGAATAAGAGGACCAAAAAGATGGAAATGATCTTAGGGACAATGGTCAGGGTCATCTCCTGAATCTGGGTGGCGGCCTGGATGATACTGATGGTCACGCCCACGATCATGCCCACGCCCAGCATGGGCAGGGCGATCAGTAATGTGGTTTCAATGGCGTCTCTTGCAAATCCAACTACGAATTCCGGTGTCATTTTTAGTCTCCTTTTTTTAAGATTTTGGATTTAACCGGCTGCCCCAAATCTCCCAGCTGGCTTAGTCGCTGGGAGCCTGAGTTCAATGTTCAAAGTTAAAAGTAAGAAAAAGAATTTGATTCCAGGAACTTATTTGCTGTTTATCCGGCACTCACTTGAGTTGCGGGTAATAGCCCATGCCTAAAAATACGCTCTCAAGCGAGTGCCAGGCTGTCCCTTGGAATTTTTGAACACCCTGCCTGGTAAGGACTTTTTCAACCTGTCAAGTTTTAAATCCTTCACGCAAAACTGTTGACCATGGAGCCCATTAGCAGATTCCAGCCGTCAACCATGACGAACAGCAGGACTTTAAAGGGCATGGAGATCATTACCGGCGGCAGCATCATCATGCCCATGGAAAGAAGGATGCTGGCCACCACCATGTCCAGGATGAGAAAGGGAACATAGATCATGAATCCGATCTGAAAAGCTGTTTTGAGTTCGCTTATGACAAAAGCGGGAAGCAGCAGCATGGTGGGCACGTCTTCTTTGGTTTCCGGGCGTTCACTATCTGTAATGGAGTAGAAGATGGACAGATCTTTTTCTCTGGTATGCTTGAACAGAAACTCGCGTAAAGGATCCTCAGCATTGCTCAGGGCTTCTCTATAGTCGATATCTTCATTAAGGTAAGGCTGAAGGGCATTGTCATTGATTTGTTTGCCCACAGGAGACATGATGGCCACTGTCAGGAAAATGGCCAGGGCGGCCAGGACCTGATTGGGAGGCATCTGCTGGGTGCCCATGGCATGACGGATAAAGGAAAAAACAATGACCAGCCTGGTAAAACTGGTGGCTGTCAAAACTATGGCCGGGGCCACAGACAGGACAGTCAGCAGGAAAATGATTTCAAGGGTGACTGATACTTTTTCCGGAGAAGCCTGTCCTCCGGAAAACTGCATGGAAAGAGTGGGAACCACCGGGTCCTGGGCCAGGACAGCTGCAGGAAAGGCCAATAGCAGACTAGGGATTATCCATGTGAGTTTTTTCAGACAGGACGCGTGAAAATTCTTGTTCGTTCTGGTCATTAACCTGGGTCTCCGTTAAGAGGTTTATCTGGGAATCAGTGACTCCCAGTACCAGGTCTTTATTCAAAAAGCGGACCACAACAACGCTTTTTTTAGGGCCGATATTCAGCATGCCCATGAGTTTGAGCCGGTTATTGGCGCCCGGGCCAAAGCCAGCCTTATGCCCGTAGCGTTTGAGCAGGTAAAACCCCAGAAAAAGAAGGCCAAGAAGTATAAAAAGGGCAGAGGCCATTTTGACGCCTGCCAGCCCCATGCTGAGTGATCCGTCCAGAGTGTTATCCAAGTTGTTTAATCCTTTCAATAGGGCTTATGATGTCAGTAAGCCTGACTCCGAATTTTTCATTAATAACCACAGCCTCGCCTCTGGCCACAAGCTTGCCGTTGACATGAATTTCCAGGGGCTCGCCGGCCAGCTTGTTCAGTTCGATTACAGAGCCCTGGCCAAGCTGCAGAAGTTCGTTTATCAGCAGCTGAGTGCTGCCCAGTTGAGCAGTAACCGTCAAAGGAATATCCAGGATGAATTCCAGCTCCCTTTTGACGCCCTCAGGCTTTTTTTTGGCCTCGGCAGTCATGTTTTTGAACTGAGGTTCCTTGGCTTCCGCGCCCATGGATTTTTCCTTTTTTTCATCCTTTATACTCTCTTCCTCTTCTGAAGCCAGTGCCGCAGCCCATTCATCAGCCAGTGCCTGATCGTCAGCCGGTTCCTCGTCTGGAGCGGATTTGTCCTGGTCCTGTTCGTTGGAATCATCTGGTTCATCCTGGTCTGCCAAAGCAGCTGCCCATTCTTCAGCCAGTTTGTCCTGGTTTTCAGTTTCGTTTTTTTCTTCTTGGCTCATTATCTTTTCCTTAACTAAAAATTGGTTTTTTCTTCTTTTACTACCTGAAAAGCTGAATTTCCCTTAACAAAACCTGGAATTCCGTGAAATTTAACCACGCCCTGTACCTGGGCCTTAAGCAGGTCTTCCTCGTCAGTATCCAGTACAAGAATGTCTCCCAGTTCCAGGTTAAGCAGCTGCCTTCCGGTTATCTGGCTGTGGCCCAGGGTAATATTGACATCAACCGGGATCTCCATAAGCCTTTCCTTGAATCTGGTGAGCCAGGCATGGTCTACTTCCAGTCTTTCAGATTGATAGGAAGCATAGAGTTTGGACCGGATAGGCTCAATAGTGGCATAGGGAAGACAGATAACCAGGGAGCCGATGGCGTTTTCCAGCTCCACTTCAAAGCTGACCACTACCACGACATCGCTTGGAGGAACTATGGTGGCAAATTGAGGGTTGACTTCAGACCTGGTGAGTTCAATGCCTACTTCGTGTACCGGGCGCCAGGCGTCTTCGAGATTGTCCAGAAGCATTCTGGCCACCTTGACTACAATGCTCTGCTCAATGGGTGTAAAGTCGCGGCCTTCAATCTTGGGCTGGGTGCCGGCTCCGCCGAAAAAGTTTTCCACCAGGGCGAAAACCAGCCTGGTGTCGATGATCATAAGGGCGTTGCCGCGCAAAGGGTCAATCTTGAAGATATTGATGCTGGTGGGCACGGGAAGGGAACGCATGAAATCCCCGAACTTGGACATGTCAATGGAGATGGGATTGACATCCACCCGTTTGCGCATGGCATTGGCCATAGCATTGGTGGAAAGCCTGGAGAAGCGGTCATTAATGATTTCCAGAACAGGCATCCTTCCTCTGATGATCCGGTCCTGGTTGGAAATATCAAAATTAACCACTCCGGAATCTTCATCCGCGATGTCTGTTTCTGTTTCCAGTTCTCCGCCGGTAAGGCCCCTGAGGAGAGCATCTACTTCATTCTGGTCAAGGATTTTGTTCATGCTGACTTATTATTAAATGTTTCTGGATTTACTTCATTCGTATCTGTTCACCATGCAGGCTTTATCCAAATGTAAAAAATTGTGGCGAACAGTTCCCTTCATTCAAAAGTAATCTGTATATAAAAGCAGAATATATTATTGGACCACAAATTCAGAAAAATATACATGAACTACTTTTCCCTGGCCTATAAACTGATTGAGCCGTTCAACTATTTCATTGCGCAGTTGAACCTTTTTGTCCATGCTGTCCAGTTCCGTGTATGATTTGCTGGACAAAAGCAGGATTATGGAGTCGCGCACTCTGGGCATGAAGCGCTCAATATCGCTGGCAGCGCTGCCGTCAACCACTTCTACCTGGAGCGTGGTCCGCAGGTATCTCCGGCCCAGAGGATCAGCCAGGTTGACTACAAAAGGCTCAAGTTCAACTGTTTGCGTGCTTCGCGGGTCCACCTCGGGTTCTTCAGGACTTTCCTGGTCTTCTTGAGGCCCCATGAAGTAGTTGTATCCAAAGTATCCACCCCCGGATAAGAGCAGCAGGACCAGGGCCAGTATAACCCACCTGAGCCATTTTCGTTTCTTTTTGCCTGTTTCCTGGGCTGGTTCCTGATCATTTTTTTTGTCTGGGGCCATACTGGTCTCCAATAGAATTATTTTTTTGGTCAGTATAAGTCATAGCTGTTTGTTTTTCAATGATGCCAAGGGTCAAATTAATGGCTTGGCACCTGTTTTTAAAAGTATTTCCACCCTTCGGTTCTGGGATCTTCCCTGTGCCGTGTCATTGGAGGCAACTGGAAAATTTGGTCCATAAGCGGAAACAGAAATTTTTTCCTGGCTTACCTCATTGGTTATAAAGTATTCAGTGACCGCCATGGCCCTTTCAGCCGCAAATTCGTAATTGTCTTTATCTATGCCCGGGATATTGTCCGTATATCCAGCTATGTTTACAGACGCTGGCCATTCCCGGACCAGTGGAACAATCTGGGAAAGGATCTGCCTGGCCTGCGCATTCAGGCTGGTTCCGGCAGAAGGAAAAAGCAGATCGCCTGTAAGCATGAGGGCGATTCCTTCGTCTCTGGCCAGGATCTTCAGGTTTTCCTCAAGTGTGCTCCTGCTGATTTCAGGAGGAAGGACTTCATTGGGGAAAAGCAGGTCCTTGATCCGGTTTTCCTTTTCAATTATTTCCCAGGGTTTTTCCAGAAGTTCTTCAAAAATAAGAAATTTTTCAGGCAGTCTCCCTGATGACCGTGATGACAGAAAGGCTACGTCATCCTGGAAAACAGTGACTATATCCCTGATTATCTCGCGGTCCAGTGAAGCCATGCTTAAAAGCAGGATAAAAAAGGTCAGCAAAATAGTGACCATATCCGCGAAGGTGACCATCCACAAGGCCTCTATGGGCTTTGATTTTTTCTTTTTCCTGGCCAATCTCGTCCCCGTTCATTTTCATCTATCCCCTGAAACCTGGATCAGGGCCCGGAAGGTTCCACGTCAAAGATAAAATCCCGGTACATGAACTCGTCCTGATCCTGAGGGGCGGGCATAACAGTCTGATCCACCCTGGCCTGGGTCCATTCCGGATTGCGCCGGTCCAGGATGATATCCACCCGGCGGTTGTCTGTGCGTCCCTGTTCAGTCCGGTTGCTGTATCTGGGCCAGAACCGGCCAAAGGCCTCCACTCTGATATCGTCCGGGTCAACATTCTGTTCCAGGAGATATCTGTAAACATTGAGCACCCGGTGTAAAGACATTTGCCATGAGGGATCAACCGGCGCTTCTTCCGTGATTTCTTCATATTCCATGCCCAGCTCATCGCGTAACCCGGCTGTATGACCAGTGAGCAGGACCGGATATTCCAGATCCTGCAACACCGGAACGATTTCATCCAGAATATCTTCACCTTCAGGAGTCAGGTGAACCTGGCCCGGTTGAAACAGAACCTCGGTATTTATGGAAAATATCTGCACAAAACGGTGTTCCACAAAATTGAGATCGTCAGTTTTATCATCCCACAGCAGGGGTTTCAGCTGAGCCAGGTCCTGGTCCGGCGGCATGGGGCCCGGTTCTATAACCCAGTCCGGGCCTTCATCGGATAAAACGTCCGGCTTGGCCTGGCCCACCCCGAAGGTTCCGGTGATTGATCCCATAACCAGTTTTACTTTTCTGGGATCAATAAATATTGCAAAGGTGATCAAAAGGACAAAAAAGGTCAGAAGCAAGGTCATGACATCACTGAAGGTGATGAGCCATGGTGCCAGGCCTTCGGCTTTTTTTTCCTTTTTTTTTCTGGCCATAATCTAATCCGTGACCCTCCGGATTTTGGGCGGCAGATAGCTGTTAAGTTTTTCTTCTATTATTCTGGGGTTTTCTCCCTTGGATATGCAGAGAATACCTTCCAGCATCATTTCCTTGCCCAGGATCTCTTCCTTGCTCCTGGTCTTAAGTTTCCCGGCCATGGGATTGAACACCAGATTAGCCAGAATAGCGCCGTAAAAAGTTGTGATCAATGCTACGGCCATGGCAGGGCCGATGGCGCTGGGGTCATCCAGAGACTGGAGCATCTGCACCAGCCCGATTACTGTGCCGATCATGCCCATGGCCGGGGCAAAAGCTCCCATAACCCCCAGTATCTCCGCGCCTGTTTCATGTCTTTCCTCAAGATAGGAAATTTCAGTCTCCATGATCTCCTGAATGGTCTGAGGCTCCAGGCCGTCAACTGTAAGCTGCAGACCTTTTTTCAGGTACTGGTCGTCAATATCTTTTAAAATGGGTTCCAGGGACAGAATCCCTTCTCTTCTGGCTTTATTGGCGTAATCCATAAATTGTTCGATTATCACGGATGGATTATCCACCCTGGTCATGAATGTCTGCTTGATAACCCCGATTACGCCCAGGACATGTCCCAGGGGATAATTGACCAGAGTCGCTCCAATGGTTCCACCGAAAACAATCAGGGCCGACGGTATATTTATAAAGACCAGGGGACTGCCTCCAAAGACAATGGCCGAGCCAACCAGTCCAAAGGCAAGAATCAATCCAATTATAGTAGCCAGATCCATACACTATATCCTGAAAGGTTTAGATTTCACTCGACTGTTCCCCCTTTTTCCGGCTCAGTGATGTAAACCAGTAAAAACAGCCTGGCATCAAAAATATCCTGAAAATCAGACACGTTCTGATCGGATGATATACAAAACATTGATAATAAATGAGTTATCGGCATAAAAGCTGTAGAGGTTTAATGTTGCAGCGCTCAGGGCGCGGCAGGCGAACTGCAGCCCGGTCTTGAACCCAGCAATGACGTGCCCACCCGGACCAGGGTGGCGCCTTCTTCCACGGCCACTTCCAGATCCGCGGACATGCCCATGGACAGTTGGGGCAAGCCAGCGCCCAGCATTTGTTCCAGCTCGTGTCTGAGCCTTCGGGTCCTGGCAAAAAAAGATCTTGAATCTTCGGGGTTGTCAGTAAAAGGAGGCATAACCATAAGCCCTTCCAGGCTTAAATGCTTGAGTTCAAGTATGCTCCGGGCCAGATCAGGCAGATCATTTTCCAGCACCCCGTATTTCTGTTTTTCTTCAGCCACATTAACCTGTATCAGGACAGGCTGGATCACATTGAGGCTTTTTGCCTTTTTATGCAAGCCCTGAGCCAGTTTTAAGCTGTCCACTGAATGGACCAGAGAAAATCTTCCTGCCACGTATTTGGCTTTATTGGTCTGCAGACCTCCGATAAAATGCCATTTTAGACTGAGATCATTGATTTTTTCCATTTTATCCAGGGCTTCCTGGACATAGTTCTCTCCAAAATGGACTTGTCCTTTTTCAGCCAGGACTAATATTTTTTCCAGAGGCTGTTTTTTGGAGACCGCCACCAGGGTGACTGATCTGTCTGGATCGTTTGATTTTTCAAGGGCCCGGCTGATTCTTTCCCTGGTTTTGTCCAGGTTGACCGCTAAAAGCCTCTGGAGTCGGGCTTTGTCTTCCGGCGAATTAAAGAGATTCACATTCAACTCCTTGCGGGTCTGAGGTGTCTATATCCGGGATGGTCCCGTTATCAGGACTCAGCCTGGCAAATACAAGGTAGCCGGTATGGGCGACCATGCGATCGTCGGGCCTTAGTCTTTCCGGTACCGGCTTGTATCTTCTGACCAGTATTTCCAGAACCTCTATTGAAGTAAAGGGCCCGTTCTCCAGAGCGCTTAAAAGCGTGCTGACCTGGTTTACGGTAGGCAACAGGAACCCCATTGGTCCTCCAGGCAGAAGAGCTTCCGGAATATGCTCCAGATAATCCCAGGGAGTCCGGACATCCAGAAAAAGCGCATCCACTTCTTGCTGGCCAAACCCCTGGCTGATATCCCTGACAATATTGTCGACCCTTGTACCCAGGCCGTTTCTGTACAGGTTGTCCCGGCACAGGCTGGAAAACTCTTCCCTGCGTTCAAAAGAATAAACCCGTCCCTGTTCTCCCACAAACCAGGCCAGCGCGGTGGTCAGGGCTCCGGAACCGGAGCCGGCCTCGATAACCCGGGACCCCGGGCCAATGCCCAGTTTTACAATAATATATCCGATATCCTTGGGATAAATTATCTGGGTTCTGCGCTTGACTGATTTGATCAGGTCATAAAGAGTGGGTTTCAGCACGGTATAGGTTTTGCCCAGGTGGGTATCCAGCCTGCTTCCGAATCCTTTTTCCATGACCGTGCGCATTTGAAGCTGTCCGTCATTGGTGTTAAGGGTTTCCTGAGGATCTAAAACTCTAAAGTAACGCTTGCCCTTTGGGCTGACCAGCATTACCAATTGACCAGTTTTTATCATGGATTATCCGTTCCCTTTGAGTGTAATTCGTATGTTGGCGATATTGCTTTTGAGTTGTCATGACGTTATTCTGCTTTCCTGAACCAGGAGCTGTGGACTCGGGAAAAAAAAGATTTTACTGATCCAGGCGTTACGGTTTTTCAGACAACAATATAAACTTTTAAAGCTTTTTGCCAGACCAGTAAAGTGTCATTTGTCCGGAGTAAATTCATGTTTAAGTATATATTCGGTCCTGTTTTGTCTTCAAGGCTGGGCGTTTCCCTGGGGGTTGACCTTGTGGGCGCGAATATCTGCAGTTTTGACTGTCTCTACTGCGAATCAGGCAAAACTGAAATTAAGACTGTTGAAAGATCTGCTTATGTGAACCTGGATGAGATCACCAGGGAGCTTGGGGCGTGGTTTGAGCAGGGAAATCAGAAACCGGATTATATCACTCTGGGAGGGACCGGGGAGCCTTGTCTGAATTCCCGGCTGGGAGATATTATCTCCTCCATTAAAAAATCCTATCCGGATATACCCCTGGCCGTGCTTACCAACGCGTCCATGCTCAGCCAGGGTCAGGTCAGAGATGAACTTCTGCAGGCGGATGTGGTTCTCCCGTCTCTGGATACCATGGTTGAAAAGGAATTTATTAAACTGAACAGACCTCATCCGGAAATACGGCTGACAGATATTGTACAGGGGCTGCTTGATTTTAAAAAGGAATACTCCGGCAAAATTTTTCTGGAGATTTTGCTTGTGCCGGGCATAAACGACTCAAGCGCGAATTTCAGGCTGCTCAGGGATTTTAAAAACCGTTTGCGTCCGGACAGAATGGACATAACCACCATGTCCAGGCCTGGCGCTTATCTTGACGCGCAAAAGAGCAGTCTCCGGTCACTGGATGAATGGCGCCGGGAATTGTGTTCCCCGCCAGTGGAGCGGACAGAAATAAAAATAAAAAACCCCGCAGCCGGGCTCAGGGACAAAATAGCTGGTTCAATCAAAAGACGCCCTCAGACCCCAGGGCAGCTTTCAACCGCCCTGGGCGCGGACATAAACGATGTCCGCGCCACCCTCAAACAAATGCAGATAACCGGAGAAGTTGAGTTAACACCGGATACAAACAAAGAAAATTTTTACAGGATAAGAGGAAACAATGCCGGCTAAAAAACGAAAAAGAAAAATGTTTATAAGTGTACTCCCGGGAGAACAGATCGAGCTGGTTCTGGCTTTGGACGGTCTGATTCAGGAATATTACGTGGAGATGCTTCACCAGTCCAAAACCAAGGGTAATATTTACAAGGCCAAAATACACAATATTGATCAGGCCCTGCAGGCAGCCTTTATTAATTACGGAGCAGCCAAGAATGGTTTTCTGCAGGTGGATGAAGTTCATCCAGAGTACTACCGGTCTGAAGCCAGGCCTTTAAAAGGCAATAGATATCCTCCGCTGCAGAAAGTCCTGAAGCCCGGCCAGGAGCTCCTGGTCCAGGTGGTTAAGGAGCCCACCGGCAACAAGGGGGCTTTTCTGACTACTTATTTATCTTTTCCTGGTAGATATTTTGTACTTACTCCGGGCAGGGAACAGCTGGGCATATCCAGGAAAATTGAAGACGAGAAAGAGCGCCAGAGGCTCAAGGCTATTGTTCAGGAACTAAAGCTGGACCCGGGACTGGGCGTGATTATGCGCACGGTCAGTGAAAACCGCAACAAGACCTGTCTTTCCAGAGACCTTCAGTTTCTGAAAAGACTCTGGAAGGAAGTACGTAAAAAGGGTATGGCTGAGAAAGCTCCATCCCTGGTTTATGAGGAAAAGGATCTGGCGTTCCGGGCTATCCGGGATTATCTCACCGAGGATGTTTCCGAAGTATGGGTGGACCATGAAGAAACAGCCAGTCAGGTCCAGGAATTTGCCAGCCTGGTATATCCGCGCAGGAAAAAAATGGTCCGGGTTCACTCGGACCCGGAAAGGACCCTTCTGGAGAGGTTTAATCTGGAAAAGCAGATCAGCCAGGTATTTTCGCGTGAAGTTGACCTGCCAAGCGGGGGACAACTGGTTTTTGACCAGGCCGAGGCCCTCATGGCCGTGGATATTAATTCCGGGAAGATCAGCGGTGAAAAGGATTTCAAGGAACTGGCCTTTAAGACCAATGTGGAGGCCGCTGAAAAAATACCGCACCAGCTTATGTTAAGGGATGTGGGCGGCCAGGTGGTTATTGATTTCATTGAGATGAAGGACAAAAAACATATTAATGAAGTTGAAAAAACCCTTAGAAACGCCCTGAAAATGGATAAAGCCAGGACCGACGTCAACAAGATATCCAGGTTCGGTCTGGTGGAGATGGTCAGGCAGAGGCTGGGCACTTCAGCTCTGTCCGTAACCATGCGCAGTTGTCCGGCGTGTGACGGCACAGGCACTGTCAGAAATATGGAATGGCAGTCCCTGCAGGCCCTGAAAGAAATCTACCGCCTTTTGAGAAGGAAGAGCTGTCCATCTCCTCTGGAGTATGAGGCGGAAATGGAGCTGGCCATATATCTTCTGAATCAGAAAAGGGATAAAATCTCCAACATGGAAGAACGGTATGACCGGAAAGTGCTGATCGTTCCGCGTAAGTAAGATGTCCGCAAGAATACTTCTTCATATGTGCTGCGGTCCGTGCGCGGTTTACCCCATCAGCATCCTCAGGGAGAAAGGCTTTGAGGTTATGGGCCTGTTTTTCAATCCCAATATCCATCCTTTAAAGGAATACCAGCGCAGAGCGGATTCAGCCATAAAGGCGGGAGAGAATCTGGGGATCAGGGTTGTTGCTTTGCACCGTGAATATAATCCGGAAAAATTTCTGCGCAGCATGGTTTTTCGTGAAGAACAAAGGTGTGTTTTATGTTATCAAATGCGCCTGGAAAGAACCAGAAACATGGCCGTTAAAGGAGGATTTGATTTTTTTACCTCCACTCTTTTGTTCAGCAAAAGACAAAAACACGCAGCCATAAAATCCACAGGCGAGTCCCTGGATGGGAGTAAATGCGGTTTCCTTTATGAAGACTTCCGCGCAGGCTGGGCCCTGGGCCGGCAAATGGCCATGGACATGGCCCTGTACCGGCAAAATTATTGCGGCTGCATATACAGTGAGTTTGAAAGGTTTAAAAATGAGCTTCAAAATGATGACAATCAGGGTCAGGTAAGTCGCGGGTGAGTTTTATTGGCAGTTTGCGTATTCCTCCACAGCTTTCAGCCTGAATCCGGAAAAGCGGGTTCCTGAATTTGTCAAAAGGGTCGCAAAAACTCGCTTCAAGGCGGTCTAAATCAAAATCCAGGCCTTGCCCGTGATAAGGTTTTGCTGCAGAACTTTGTTTATTTTCTTAGTCAACTCAGATGGTTAAAGGATTTTGATTAAGTCCGCCTAAGTCGCTCAGACAGTTTGCGGCCCTTTTGTCAAACCAAGGAACCCGCATAAGCAATAAGTTTGAAAATGCCAATTTCACGGATTCAAGATTCAATCCAGCCGGAAACAATGCTTTTATATATCCATATTCCCTTCTGCCTGCGCAAGTGTAATTATTGCGCTTTTTTCTCGCGGCCTTACAGCCGGGAACTGGAACAGGTTTATCTTGGCGCCCTGAAAAAAGAAATTGAATTAAGGAGCGCCCCGGTCAAGGGAACGGTTATTACCAGCATTTATCTGGGCGGCGGCACTCCCACGGTTCTGCCTGCGCCGGTGCTTGCCCGGATTATTGATATGGTGGCTGCCGGTTTTTCCCTGGGCCAGGGAGTGGAGTTTACCATTGAGGCCAATCCGGAAACCATAGCCGGTAAAGGACATGTGCTCGCCCTCAGGGAAATGGGTGTGAACAGACTGAGCCTGGGTGTTCAGGCCCTTGATGATGAAATTTTGACATTGCTGGGCAGGAAACACAGCTCAAGCCAGGCACTCAAGGCGGCCAGGACCGCCCGGGATGCCGGCATGGACAACCTGAGCCTGGATCTCATCTGGGGACTTCCAGGCCAGACCCTGAGGAGTTGGGTTGAAAGCCTGAAAACCCTGGTTAAGCTTCAGCCCAGGCATCTTTCCTGTTACGGTCTCACGGTTGAGCCGGGCACCCCTTTGTCTGCCCGGGTTGAAAAAAATGAAGTCAGGCTGCCCGCGGACGAGCTTCAAGCCAGGATGTATATTCACGGAGCTGAGTATCTGGAGTCTGAAGGATACCTTCAGTATGAGGTGTCAAATTTTGCCAGGATGGGGTATGCCAGTGCTCACAACACCGGATACTGGGATGGAAAGGACTTTCTCGGGCTGGGGCCGTCAGCGGTGAGCTCGGTTGGGGGGGTCAGATGGAAGAACCCCGCAGGGATTAAGGACTACGCAGGGCTTGCCATGAGTTCATTCCAGGGGCTGGCTGAAGAGGAAATCAAAGGCAGAAAGTTTATTAATGAGAGAATCATGCTGTCACTTCGAACCAGCAAGGGGCTCAGCCTAAAAGAGTATCAGCACCTGACCGGAGAAAGTTTCTGCCGCCGGTTTGATTCTCTGATAAACATTCTGCATCAGAACCATCTGGTGCGGGTGGCCAATGGCTATCTGCGCCTGACCAAAAACGGAATGCTGGTGAGCAATTCCATAATTGAGAGGTTTATTTCTTGAATACCAGAAAAAAGATTCTGACCTGGGAAGAATTCGCATCCTGGCGCCAGCACTCTGATGCGGCAAAGATCGTCTTTACCAATGGTTGTTTTGATATCCTGCACTCGGGACATGTTGACTACCTTGAGCAGGCCCGGGGCATGGGGGATTTCCTGGTGGCTGGACTCAACAGCGACGAGTCAGTGAAAAGGCTTAAAGGCGGTGGCAGGCCGGTTAATACCGTTCAGGACCGGGCCAGGGTGCTGGCTGGTCTGGCCTGCGTGGATTTTGTGCTGGTTTTTGAGCAGGATACGCCTTATGAACTGATAAAAATAGTCCGGCCGGGTGTCCTGGTTAAAGGCGGAGACTGGCCCGTACATACCATTGTCGGCCGGGATATTGTTGAGGACCTGGGAGGAAGAGTATTAAGTATTGAACTGAGTCCAGGCTGTTCCACCACAAGTATCATTTCCAGAATAAAAAACAGCTGAGTTTATATGATGCGGATCATCCGGCATCAGGAAAGCAGATCATCCAGGGTGAAACATGACTGAATAAGTCAGCTATACTTAAGGATATTTCAGCTATCCGACTGTCTGAATTTATGGCTGAATCCCGGATGATAGAGTTTTGATCTCTGCCCCTCTTTGCTGCCGGGCAGAATCAGGAACACGGCCTGACCGGATATGTTTCTTTCTTTCACTGTCAAGGCCAGTTTTTCCAGGCTTGTTTTTATTATCACCTCATCAGGCCAGCCAACTTTCCAGCCTATTATTACTGATGTTTGCCGGTCCAGCCCCCCTTTCAGCAGTTTGGACTCCACGCTTTCTGCCAGGGTGGCTGAAAGATAAACAGCTATTGAACTGCCTGTGGCAGCCATTTTTTCCAGATCCTGGGAAGGGGGGACCCTGGTTCTGCCTGGAGCCCTGGTAATAATCAGAGACTGGTTTATGCCGGGCAGGGTAAAGCAGACTCCAGCTCTGGCCGCGGCTGCAAAGGCAGCGGTCACGCCCGGGATGATTTCAAAGGGTATGTTGTGTTTTTGAAGGAGCGCGGCCTGTTCATGAATGGTTCCAAATATTGATGGGTCACCTGTATGCACCCTGGCAGTGATCCAGTTCTGGCTGCAGGCCTCTGTCATAAGCGCGTGGGTTTGCTCCAGGGTAAGACCTGAGCTGTCAATGATTCTCTCCGCTTCGCAGTTTTCAAATAATTGTCCGGGAACCAGGGAACCGGCGTAGATGATCAAGTCAGCCTGCTTGATGATATTCAAGCCTTTGACAGTTATGAGTTCGGGATCGCCTGGCCCGGCTCCGATGAAGTATACTTTGCCTGCAGGATTCATGGAGGGTTATTTTTCTTTTTTGATAATGGACTGCAACAGGGAAAAACTGTTTTCCAGGTTGAATTGTTCGGAGATGTCCTGACGCAGGAATTCATTGATGGGTTTGATAAGCTTTACAGCCTGGTCAATTTCGGGGTTGCTTCCCTTGACATAAGCCCCGATATTGATCATGTCTGCTGCCCGCTCATACGCAGCCAGAAGTCGGATGATTTTCTGGCCCGCTTTGATGTTTTCCGGAGAGGCAACGTCCACTCTGAGCCTGCTCACGCTTTTAAGGATGTCTATGGAGGGGTAGTGTCCCTGATCAGCCAGTTCTCTGGTCAGGACAATATGTCCGTCCAGGATGGACCGCACAGCATCGGCAATGGGCTCGTTGAAATCATCGCCTTCCACCAGAACAGTGTATATCCCGGTAATACTGCCTTTGGGGTTTTTTCCGGTTCTTTCCAGAAGTTTGGGAAGCTGGGTGAATACAGTGGGAGTATATCCTCTGGTAGTGGGAGGTTCGCCGGCGGCAAGACCTACTTCCCGCGCAGCCATGGCAAAGCGGGTCACTGAATCCATCATCATGAGAACATCCTTGCCCTGATCCCGGAAATATTCAGCAATGGCTGTGGCGGCAAAAGCGGCCCGCATGCGGATGAGGGGGCCCTGATCAGAGGTGGCCACCACCAGGATGGATCTGGCCAGGCCTTCCGGACCCAGGTCTTTTTCCATAAACTCCACAACTTCTCTTCCCCGTTCACCCACCAGGGCGATGACATTGATGTCAGCCTTGGTGTATCTGGCCATCATGCCCATGAGAGTGCTTTTGCCTACACCTGATCCGGCCATGATCCCAATTCTCTGGCCCTTGCCCAGGGTAAGCAGGGAATTGATGGCCTTGATGCCCACATCAAGGGGCTGGTCAATGCGCGGGCGTTCCAGGGGATTCAGAGGCTCCGCGTATAATGGATAATATTTCTGAGCCGGGATGGGATCATCTTTGCGCAGAGGCTCGCCGAACGCGTTTATGGCGTGCCCCAGAAAGCCTTTGCCTACAGGAATCAAAGGAGGCATGGATGTGTTTTTGATCAGGGTACCGGGCTTGATGCCCCGCATGTCTTCATAAGGCATGAACAGGACCGCTCCGTCCCGGAATCCTACAACTTCAGCGTTGATGGAGCTTTTACGGTTTTTTTCATCAGGCAGGAGACGGCAGATTGAACCCAGGGGTGCTTTTATTCCCTGTCCTTCAACAACCAGACCGATGACCTTGGATACTTTTCCATAAGTCAAAACCGGATTGATGTCTGAAAGAAGACGCATGCAGGTATTGATGTCCAGGGTCATGAGTCATCCTCTTCCAGGGACACCTGCTCCACGATCTTTTTTATCTGCTCAAAACGGCTGTCCAGGGTATTGTCAACCATGCCGTTGCCGTTTTCCAGGATTAGGCCGCCTTTTTTTATTTTGGCCGAGGATTTGATTCGGCATCCCTCCACAACAGGGTACTTTTCCCTGGCGTTTTCCAGGAGTTCTTTGAGGATTTCCTCATCGTCAGGGCTGACAGTCAAGGTCAATTTTTTGTTTGACTCAGCCAGATCAAGGGATTGATCCAGAAGTGACTCCAGTATGTTTATTCTGTTTTCCTGGATTTCCAGGCCCAGTATCTTTTCCACTGAGGCCCTGAGTACAAGGACCATGTCCTGAAGGTATTCATTCCGGATCTTGCTTTGTTCGTTTTTCAGACTGGCAATAACCTTGCCCATGTTGGAACTCAGTTCTTCCCTGGTCGCCTGAATTTCCTGGTCAGCCCTGGCCATCCCCCGGGCTCTGCCTTCCTCTCTGGCCTTGTTTCTGATTTCTTTGGCCTCGGTCATGGCCTGATTGATAATTTCAGAGGCTTTCCCCCGGGCTTTTTCTCTGACCCTTTCCAGAAACCTGGCTTCGGTTTCAGGGGTGTCTATACGGACAGCCTGCCTGGATTCAGCGTTGACTTCCTCCAGATCCCTGGTTCTAAGCCCCATTATGACCCGGCCGCCTGTGATTTTACGGGGGGCATCAGACAAGGACATCTCCGCCTCCCTTGCCGGTGATAATGATCCTGCCCTCTGCTTCCAGACGACGAACTATCTTGACCACGTTCTGCTGGGCCGCTTCAACATCGCTGAGCCTCACCGGCCCCATGATTTCCAGGTCTTCACGGATCATGTTGGCCGCTCTTTCAGAAAGGTTGTTAAAGAACTTGTTCTGCAGGTCTTCCGAGGCTGTTTTCAGGGCCATGGTCAGGTCTTCATTGCTGATTTCCTTGAGTACTTCGCGAACCGCCCGGTCATCAAGTTCCTGGATGTCTTCAAATACAAACATAAGCTGCCTGATTTCTTCGGCCAGTTGACTTGATTCCTCTTCAATATCAGACAGGACTTCCTCTTCAGTGCTTCTTTCAACGGCATTGAGGATTTCAGCCACGGCCTGGACTCCTCCCACCTTGCGGCCTTCCTTGGCACCCATGGCAATAAGCTGATTCTGCAATACCTTGTCCACTTCCATGATCATATCTTCTGGAACGGCTTCAAGTTTGGCCAGACGCATGAGCACCTCGGCTCTTATACCCGGAGGCAGGTTCTGCAGGAGTTCCCCGGCGCTTTCAGAAGGCAGATGCCCGGTGATAAGAGCCAGAGTCTGAGGATGTTCGTTTCTGAGGATCTGGGCCAGGATCTTGGGACTTACATTTCCCAGTTCCTTGAAAGGCATGGCTCCTGTTTCCATGTCCAGGGCGTCCATAACGTATTTGGCTGTGTCAGAGTCAAGGAGTTTGGTTAACAGTCGTTTGACCTGATCCGGACCGCCCAGGAGCATTTCCTTGCCCAGCATGAGACTTTGATTGAATTCCTTGAGGACCTGTTCCGCCTTTTCCTTGGGCACGCTTTCCATTTCCAGCATGGCCTTGGAAATCTGGGTGATCTCGTTTTTATCCAGCCGTTTGAAGACATCCGCTGTAAAGTTGTCTCCAAGTGCCAGCAGCAGTACGGCGGTTTTCTGAATTCCGCTGAGTTTGCCTGGAATAGCCATCTAGGCCTTCTCCTCTTTGAGCCATTTTTTGACCACTGCAAAGGCCTGATCAAAGTTTTCATCTACCAATTGGGCCGCAAAGGCCTTGACATCGTCAATGCGTTTCTGAGCCTGCATGCCTTCCATTTCCTCTTCGCTCATGCCCGCTCCAAGGGCTTCGCGTTCCTGGCCTTCGGGAAGACCGGCCATTTCTTCCTCTTCCTCGGCGATTTGAGGTTTGAGTATGGCCATGACTATTGGTCTTACTACCAACAGGAGGAAAAGTAAAACCAGAAGGGCGTTGAGTACGGGCTTTCCAATGAGCTGAAAATAGTCGGCCAGGGTGTCTCTAAGTGTAGGATCGGGCTCCACTTCAGGCACGCCAAAGGAGATATTGCTGACCTCGATATTGTCTCCTCTGGCATTATCAAACCCTACAGATCTTTCCACCAGCTGACGGATTCTTTCCATTTCTTCCTGAGACAGTTCTTCATAAACCATCTCTCCCGCGTCATTCTGAACATATTTGCCGTCCACCAGAACCGCCACATTGAGTTTTTCCACCTCGCCAAGGGCACCCACAATATTCTGCTCTTCACTGCTTATTTCAAAGTTGGTGGTACTGGTTTCTCTGGAGGTTTCCTGGGAGGTTGCAGGGCCGGTATAGCCTTCTCCCTGAAAAGGCGGCTCAGGCACTCCTTCTTCCATCTGGGCGTCACCTCTGCTCTGTTCTTCAGAGCGCTGCTCGCTTCGGACCACCGCGCTGTCAGGGTCAAAGATTTCTTTGCGGGTAGTCCTGCGGTTAAAGTCCAGGTCCGCGTTTACCTTGGCGATGACTCTTCCCGGGCCGGTAATGGGAGAAATAATGTGTTCAATGCGCCGCTCCAGATTCTGCTGAAATGTCAGCTGATATTCCAGCTGGGTAGTAGTCATTCCTTCCAGGGTATCCGGTCTTGGTTCGTACAGTACTCTGCCCCGTGCGTCGGATATGGTTATCCTCTCGGCATCCATGTTTTCCACGCCAGTGGCAATGAGATTGACAATACTCTGGATCTGGGAAGATTCCAGTTTGCGCCCGGATTTAAGCTGCAGAACTACAGACGCGGAAGGATCAGCCTGCTCTTCAATAAACAGGCTGCGACTGGGCATGACCAGATGTACCCTGGCGGAATCAACTTCATCGTATTCAGCAATGGTTCTGGACAGCTCACCCTGGAGGGCGCGCTGGTAATTAATCCGCTGCACAAAGTCGGTCTGTCCTATCTGAAGATCATCAAAAAGTTCATATCCTACGCCTGAACCATGAAGGACCCCCTGGCCCGCTACCAGAAGTCTCAGCCGGTGTACATCCTCTTGCGGCACCATTATGGTTGAGCCTCCGTCCTCAAGACGGTAACCGGCGTTTTCTTTGTCCAGGATCTCGACTACCCTTGAAGCATCTTCAGTATGCATGTTGGCGTAAAGTACGGCGTAATCGGTTCTGGTCAGGAAAAACATAAGCATAAAAAAAGTCACGATTACCGATGCTGCCAGTCCGCCCATAAGGATTTTTTGAGAAACTGAGCTGTTGGCCCAGAATCCTGTGGCTTTGTTCATGAAATTTTTTAAGAAAGGAGGCATACTGAACCCCTTGGCTATATTAATGTTGGTGATTTATGGTATTAAACCGGTAAACGCTGCCTGGCGGCGTGCTGAAAAAAACTTATTCAACAGTCAGTTAGAACGGTGTCTGCATCAGCTTGGTGTATGCTTCCATGACCTTGCCTCGGACTGCAGTGGTCAGCTGCATGGCTACGCTGCTTTTTTGCATGGCGATCATAAGTTCATGCACGTTTTCATTTTCCCCGGCGGCAAAGGCCTGGATCATCTGGTTTTTTTCAGCCTGCATTGAGTTGACCTTATGCAGTGAGTCCTTGATGGTTTTGCTGAAGTCATCGTAAACCTGATCCTTTTTCTGAGTGCTTTCAGGCTCAACTGCTGATTCCAGAGCACTGGTATAGGCTTTCATTGCCATTGGTGATATGGACATTTTATTCCCCTCCTGGACCTGTGTGATATATTCCTGTTGCGCAGGAATATGATTAAAGTTTTACAGATGCTTATCCGCGGCCGATCTCCAGGGCCTTGTTGAACATGGCCTTGGCGGTGGTGATGGAAGAGACATTGGCCTCATAGGTACGCATGGCAGTAAGCATGTTGGCCATTTCTTCGACCACATTAATGTCGGGGGTTCGCACATAACCTTCCTGATCAGCATCCGGATGACCCGGATCATAGACCATTTTAAAGGGCCGGTTATCATTTAATACGGATTTGGCCCTGACTCCGCGCAGTTCTCTGTCCAGTTCGCTCTGCATTGCCTTGCCAAAAGGGGTTTCCACGGGCTGGGATTCAAAAAGGACTGTCTTTCGCTGGTATGGTCCGCCCTCAGGAGTCCTGGTGGTGTTCACGTTGGCCAGGTTCATGGAGATGACATTCAGATGGGTTCTTTCAGCGCTTAACGCTGATGCCCCTATATCAAGAGACTTCATGAAGCTCATTATTTTCCTCCTTCAGTAATGGCGGTTTTTATTCCATTGAAACTTTTGGAAATGACGCCGGTCAAGGCATTATACATCAGAGTGTTTTTGGCCATAATTGCCATTTCCTTGTCCAGGTCCACAGCATCCTCACCCTGGTAGACCCTGGGTTCAATGCTTTTGATAAATTCTGAGTTAAATGACCCGGGCGTAAATTTTGAAGGCAGATGGGATTCATTGGTTCTGTCCATTTTTCCTTTGCCGTCAAGATTCAAGGCGGCCTGGAGCTTTTCCTCAAACTCCACCCTGCGGGCTTTGTAGCCGGTAGTATTGATGTTGGCCAGGTTTGAGGAGACAACATTTTGACGCTCCAGGCGCATGTCCAGGACCTTTGAGGTAATCTGGATATGGTTTCCAAACAGTGATTTCATGGGAACGCTCCTTATATTATAATTGCCTGATTTTAGCTTTGCTTTCCTGTCTCTAGCAACTCCTGTTCCAGAAATGAAAATCCTGACAGCCCAGGGGGCCAGGTTCAGGTTTAAAAAAGCACGGACCGTTGGAAAATCAGAACCAGTCTGGAAAATATCAGGTAATAAAGGCATGATTTGTCTTGGATATCTGGCATACTTGTTGCTTTGAAGTTTTCAAAAGGAAAAATTGACAACATCTGGAGGAGTTTTATGAGCAACAACCTTGATTACGAAATCAACAAAGAACTTGGCGAATGTTATCTGTTTATGGGTGAACTGGACAAGGCTGAGCAATATTATCAGAAAGCCGCGGGCTCTAATGGCGTGCATGCTGACCCATATATTGGACTGGCAACCATTGCCGTGCAGAAAGGCGAGCTTGAAAAGGCAGGTACTTTGTACGAAAAGGCCACTAAAGTTGAGGCTAATGACAAGGCTTTCGCGGGTCTGGGCCTTATTGAGACTGAAATAGGTTCACATGAGCGGGCTTTTGGTCTTTTTGAGCAGTCCCTGAAAGTCAATCCGGCAAACCTGATCGCCCTGTTTGGTCTGGTTCAGACAGCTTACAGTCTGGGTAAAACAGAAATTGCTGTAAAGTATCTGGAAAACGCCCTGGAGATAGATCCTGACAAGGTGGAAACCCGGTTTTCACTGGCAGGCTGCCTTAAAAGCCTTGGGCGTACCCAGGAAGCCGGAAAGCATCTGGAAATTATTCTGGAAGCCGACCCCGAGAATGAAGCCGCAAAAGAGCTTATGGCAGAAATCAGCTGATCTGGCTCCTCCTCCCCAGTGATTGGCCGGGCTGATTGTCATTAATATAATAATCAACCCGGCTAAAACTGCCGGAATATTCTTGCAAGGCGGAAACGATTCTGGCAGATTCATGGCTTAAGGAGGTGAACAATGCAGTTTTTGCCTGTTAAAAGGGCCTTGTTAAGCGTTACTGATAAAACCGGACTGGCAGATCTGGCTGGTTTTCTGGCTGAAAGGAATGTGGAAATCGTTTCCACCGGGGGCACGTCGGCACTTATCCGCGAGCATGGCATTCCAGTGACCGGAGTAAGTGAGGTTACCGGTTTTCCGGAAATTTTAGGCGGCAGGGTTAAAACTCTTCATCCGCGTATTCATGGCGGGGTTCTGGCTGACAAAGATGACACAGCCCACCAACAGACCCTGGACGAGCATGATATTGATTTTTTTGATCTGGTCTGCGTGAATCTTTATGATTTTGCAGCGGCAGTGACTGCCAATGCTGAACTGAAGCAGGCAGTGGAAAAAATCGATATTGGCGGGCCCACCCTGTTGCGCGCCGCAGCCAAAAATTTTCATAGTGTTTGTGTTTTGCCTGATCCTGAATTTTACGCTCCCTTTATGACTCAACTTGGGAGCACAGGAAAGATCAGTCTTGATTTCAGGCTTAAGACCGCCAGATATACCTTTGATCTTACTTCCAGGTATGACCGGATGATAACGGAGTATCTGAGCCATAAGCAGGTTCAGGCTTCTGATTAAAAAATGTTTTTCAAGGATTCCTGGACAAGCAGGAACATGGTATTATTTATACGGTCCTGATTAACCTTTGATATTGATATGCGTCCAGGGCTTGACCAAAGGTTGGCCGCGCAAATACGGTTGCATGTCCATAAGTTCAGGCAAACATTAATCAAAAATCTTTTATCAGGAGTTTATTCAATAGCTAAGAAACCATCAGGCAATCTGACCGGGCTTAAGCCCAGTCAGCTGAAATCCCTTTCAAGACTCTATTTTCGGGTCTATCCTCCTTCTCCGGGATTCACTCCCGAACAACTTCACGAACTCGCAGATATTACCCAGCAGATAAAAAGGCAGATCGGCCTTCTTCTTGACCGCCGCGGACACGTGCTAAAGGTTCTGGTTGGAGATCATGAAGGCATACTTATCCCTGAACTTGACCGTCTGCGTCAGAGTTCCGGCAGGCTCAGGGGGATAAGGCTGTTTCATACCCATATAAATGCTTCCCCTTTAAGCCGGGAAGATATTATGGATATGGTATTTCTGCGTCTGGATTCGGTTGCCGTCCTGACACTGGACGCGCAGGGCAATCCGGATAAAATACAGTGGGCTCATCTTCTCCCGCCTAATCAAAAGAGCGAGCCTTATATGATCCACGGACCGACCCCCTGGGACAGGATTGAGTTTGATTTTCAGGAAAGCGCCAATTCCCTGGAAAAAGAGCTTGACCGTCAGGGCGCTGTTCTGCAGACAGAGGCCAGGGAAGGGCGCGGATTGCTGGTCAGCGTGGGGACATCTTCCAGAAAGGAAATGGAAAAGTCCTTGCTGGAATTGGCTGATCTGGCCAAAACCGCTGGTCTGGATGTTGCCGGCACCATGATCCAGCGGGTGCCTAAGGTCAATCCCAGATTCATCATGGGCAAGGGCAAGCTTTCAGAGCTGGAGGTTATGGCCTTGCAGCACGGTGCTTCAGTGATTGTCTTTGATCAGGAATTGACCCCGACCCAACTAAGAAATATCGCCTCCGTAACTGATCGCAAGGTCCTGGACCGGACTCAGCTTATCCTGGATATTTTTGCCCAGCATGCCACTTCAAAAGCGGGCAAGCTTCAGGTGGAAATGGCTCAGCTTAAGTACACCCTGCCAAGACTTATCAAGCAGGACCGGGCCTTGAGCAGGTTGACAGGAGGCATAGGAGGACGGGGGCCAGGTGAAACCCAGCTGGAGCTGGACCGCAGAAAGATCAGGGATAAAATCAAGAGGATCAAGGATGATCTGAACAGCCTGCGCAAACACCGTGAGAACGCAAGGTCCAAAAGACAGCAGAGTTCTGTTCCGGTGGTATCCCTGGTTGGATATACAAACGCAGGCAAGTCCACGTTGCTCAACACCCTGACCCATAGTGATATTCTGGCTGAGGACAAGCTTTTTGCCACTCTGGATCCAACCAGCCGCAGACTGCGTTTTCCTGAGGAAAAAGAGATTGTCCTCACCGATACAGTGGGCTTTATCAAGGATCTGCCTGTGGATCTCAGAGAAGCCTTTATGGCCACCCTGGAAGAATTGTCTCAGGCCCGGCTCCTGATACATGTGGCTGATGCTTCTCATCCTGAAGTGGAAGAACAGGTGGAAGCAGTGAAAACACTGCTTAAGTCTCTGGATCTTGGGGATAAGGAAGTTATTCTGGCTCTTAATAAGTGGGACCGGCTGAACCCGGAGCAACGAAAGCTTACGCGCAATACCTTCCCTGAAGGCATACCCATCTGCGCCAGGCACGAGTCCACCCTGGACCCGCTGGTGACAGCGCTGAAAGATCTATTGTAATGCCGGCACGCCAGCTCCTGTCTGCAACATAATGTTCTGCAGCTTGGGCGCGGCTAATCCGCTGTTTTCTGTTTGCGCCAGCTGTTTTCTTCCCCGTTTAAAAGGCGGTGGATATTTTCTTCGTGTCTCCAGAATACCAGGCCCATGATAAGCAGGGTCAAGATGATATAGGCAAATTTGCCGCTTAAAAGAAAGATGACCGGAGCAGAGCTGACCAGGGCCAGAGACCCCAGGGAAACAAATCCTGTCAGATATATGACTGCCAGGCAGATGCCAATGGCCCAGACAGCTGCCGCAGGCGCCACTCCCAGCAGAACCCCGACAGTGGTGGCCACCCCTTTCCCGCCTTTTCCATAAAGAAAAACTGAATACATGTGCCCGATAATGACAGCCAGGGCTGTCAGGGTGACAAAAATGGCCGAGGAGCTGATTTTTAGGGCCAGCATAACCGGGATATAACCTTTGAGCAGATCAAGGATTAGAACACTCACGCCGTATTGAAATCCACAGACCCTGGACACGTTGGTGGCGCCAATGTTTTTGCTTCCCTGCTGTCTTGGGTCGATGTGGCAGAATGTCTGAGCTATGAAAATACCAAAGGGCAGCGATCCGAGGATGTAGCACAGTCCTAACCAGATTACTGATACCATTATTTACTCCTTTTTATTCTTTGGATGACGGCCAAACAGGATGAAAAAATAAAATGCTGTTTGGTTTTTTATGGGTGAAATGTGTTTATTGAAAGAATAATTTATAGCGTTATCGTCTATAAAAGTAAATTTTAAATTTCAGCAAAAAAGTCCTTGCCAATAATTATGCTCTTGGATATAAAACTTTCTTCCAAACAAGATGCCGAGGTAGCTCAGTCGGTAGAGCAGGGGACTGAAAATCCCCGTGTCGGCGGTTCAATTCCGTCCCTCGGCACCATGAATTTCAAGGGGTTATGGCTTAATTGCTGTAACCCTTTTTTTTTGTACAAGCGGAAAAGGCCCTGTTTTGTACAAGTTTTGTACATTTTTTTGAAAAGTAGTTGACAGGGAGAGGTCGGTCTTCACCCATTCCCAAAAGTTGAAGGGGGGTCTATATTTTATAGGGACTCCCGAGGCTATCGGGACAAGTGCTTTTTCAGCCCTTGCCAGTCAGGGCTTTTCCCTGTCCTGTTTTTTATTTTTCAAAAAACAAAATGGGACTGTCGGGACAAACTCCTTGTGTGTTCACTTTTTGAAATTATCTGAAAAGTGAAATTAGACAAACGATAGAAAAACAACAAAAATAAACATCCCTGCGGTACTGTCAAAACTGTCAAAAGGTCTTTTTTTTCCTTCATTAAAACAACTCCCGTGACCAATGCCTTGCACGCACTCGCCCGAAGTCCTTGCACGTACTTCTGTAACTCCATTTTCAGGGCCTGCAGACAAAATTAATCTAAGCATTCCCTGTCCGCGGGAATGTTTGCAAAGAAAAGTTATGGACATGAACCAAAAGTTCGTGTCAGGCAAAAAAGGGTTGGGATAACATAGGCAGTCTTGATTTTGGACAGGACAGAACTGGTGCACGTAGTCTTGACCCTTCCCCTGTCGCATCTTTTGTGCCGCCATTGAAAACAAATTTTTTGGAAAGCTTGTTGATTTTAGCGGCAGTTTATTTTAGCCGAAAGAATCTTCTATCAGAAACAATCTCTCGGTCTTTCTCCTGCATTATTAAAAGGATTTTATATGGCTGAAAAACCCACTTATGAAGAACTGGAAAGACGTATCCAGGAATTGGAAAAAGCAGAATCTGAACTGATTCTTGCAGAAGATCGCATGAAAAAGATATTCGACAACACACAAGATGCTATTTTTATTCATGATCTCGAGGGAAAAATTCTGGATGTCAACGACAAGATGTGCCGCATGTATGGACTGACCAAAGAGGAAGCACTTGAAGTCACTATTGAGAATGTTTCCAGTTCCGAGATGCCAATAAAGGACTTACCGGAAAAATGGCAACAAGTCTTAAATGGTGAAAAATTGCTGTTCGAGTGGGAAGCCCGCAGACCAAAAGACGACAGCGTGTTCAATGTGGAAGTCTCAATCCAGAAAATAAGTTTTCATGATAAGGATATTGTACTTGCCAATGTGCGTGATATCACCCAGCGCAAGCAGGCTGAGAACGAGCTGAGGGAGAAGACCAACTTTTTGGAAAATATTACCGACAACATGATCGATCTTGTGGCCGTAACCGACATGGAAGGCAATTTTAAATTTACTGGTTCTTCTCACATCATCCTGGGATACGAACCAAATTCACTTGTTGGAAGAAACGTCATGGAGCTCGTTCATCCTGATGATTACGAAGAGGTTGCAACCACCTTTGCAGTTTTTTTGGGCAACAGGGAAGATGGTTGCAAAATTGATTACAGATGTCGACGAGCAGATGGGGATTATCTCTGGTTTGAGACAATCGGGACGTTCATTCTTGACGATGCTGGTAATCCAAAGGAAATCCTTTTCAATGCAAGAGACATTACCGCACGCAAACTAGCAGAAGAAAAATTGAAAAGGATTGAGTGGATGCTGTCTGGGAGTCCGTTTTCAAACATTGAGGCACGGGAAGAGACACACGAGCAGGGATATGGCGATCTGACCGAATTAAATCGTGATGGCATTATCCTGAAATCCATTGGTCACGAACGTCTGAACAGTTTTGCCAGTGAGTACCTGGACCTGCTAGGGACTTCCTCAGCTGTCTACGAGGCAAACGGCGACTATGCCTATGGGATTTTTGCTTCGGGCTGGTGCAGGATGATGGACAGTGCTTCACGCAACCTTTGTAATACCCCGGACAATTTTGAAGCCCTCAACTCTGGTCAGTGGTTGTGTCATGAATCATGCTGGACCGATTGCGCCAAAGTTGCCATTTCAAGCGGAGATAAAACAGACATTGAATGCAATGGAGGCATTCGGATGTACGCAGTGCCGATTTTTGCCTGGGATAATGTAATAGGAGCGATCAACTTTGGATATGGTGATCCGCCGAAAGATCCTGAAAAACTAAAGATGCTGGCTGATGCCTATTATCTTGACTACGACGACCTTCTTCGTGAGGCAAAGGCCTACGATTCACGTCCTCCCTATATAATTGAAATGGCTAAGAGACGTTTAGACACTACAGCTAAACTTATCGGTTCAATGGTTGAGGCAACCCAAGCCATGGATATCCTGAAGGAGAGAGAAGCTTTTATCAAGGCAACCCTGGATAGTCTTCCAGTGGGAGTTGCCGTCAACTCGGTTGATCCGAAAGTACAGTTCACATATATGAACGAGAATTTTGCAAAATTCTACCAGACCACACGTGAGGCATTGGCGGCCCCGAACGACTTCTGGGAAGTAGTTTATCCGGAGCCTGTATTTCGGGAAAAAATAAAATCAAGAGTTCTTGAGGATTGTGCCAGCGGTGACCCTGCCAGGATGTTTTGGAAAGATATTCCGGTATTTCGACCTGATCAGGAGCCTTTTTATATTACGGCACAGAACATTCCTCTTCCTGAAAGCGACCTCATGGTATCAACTGTCTGGGATGTAACCGACCGAAAGCAGGCTGAAGAAAATCTTTTTCTGGCCAAGGAGCAGGCTGAAGCAGCCAACAAGGCCAAATCGGAATTCCTGGCCAATATGAGCCATGAAATCCGCACTCCTATCAACGGCATCATGGGTATGATGCAGCTTTTGCAGATGACCACCGAGCTGGATGCCGAACAGAAGCAGATGGTTGATATGACTCTTAATTCCGCCAACCGCCTGACCAGGCTTTTGTCCGATATCCTGGACCTCTCCAGAATTGAGGCAGGCAAGATGAGCATATATGAAGAAGAGTTCAGCACCAGTGAATTGTCTGATTCCGTGACCGATCTTTTTAAAATCACGGCCAATGAAAAGGGTATTCCTCTTGAATGCACCACGGACAAGACCTTACCCCAAAAAGTTATTGGAGACCAGGCCAGGGTCCGCCAGATACTTTTCAATCTGGTGGGTAATGCTTTTAAGTATACTGACCAGGGGACTGTAAGCATGGATATGGCGCCCCTGCCCCCAGCCGGGAATGAAGGCATCCGGATAGTTTTCACTGTCTCAGACACAGGCATCGGCATTCCTGATGGCAAGCTGGAAAGCCTGTTCAAGCCTTTTGTCCAGGTGGATGGCTCACATACGCGGAAATACCAGGGAGCGGGCCTGGGTCTGTCCATTGTCAAAAGGCTTGTTGACCTCATGGGCGGCAAGATCAACATTTCCAGTCAGGCAGGGCAGGGAACTAATGTCTATGTTGTCCTGCCATTTAAACTTCCTGATGGGGTTGAATCTCCAAAAAATCTGGAGACAGGCCCGCTTCTTCAGGCTAAACAGAGTTTGCGCATCCTTCTGGCCGAGGATGATCCTTCCAATGCCATGCCTGTTCAGCATCTGCTGGAAAAATCCGGGCATACTGTGACCCTTGCTGAAAACGGCCAGCAGGTTCTGGATCTTTTAGATGACCAGGATTTTGATGTCATCCTCATGGATATTCAGATGCCGGTCATGGACGGGGTGGAGGCCACCAGGACAATTCGCTCATGGCAAGACATGGGTCCAAAGAAAGACATTCCTATCATCGCCCTTACCGCTTACGCCATGCAGGGTGATAGAGAAAAATTTCTTGAGGCGGGCATGAACGACTACCTGGCCAAGCCGGTTGATATGAAAGACCTGGAGAAAGCTCTTTCAAGGCTTGCCAAATAAGTCTGGCATGGATTCACCTAAAGCTCTTCAGTAATTCTTATCAATTATTTCGAAGACTGGCGGAAAAATTCTTGTCATCCAGGCAGGTTTAAACTTTT
>JBKHCI010000081.1:0-7617 GCA_046541915.1 Desulfonatronovibrio sp.
GAAAATATGGAAGTTAAAACAGCCGCACCCGAGGATGTTTCATCTGAAACCCCTGACTCAGGACAGGCTGACAGTGGCCAGGCTGAAATCCCGGAGAAAGAAAACAAGTAGGCTGCTCATTAGTGATACCAAAAAGGGAGAGAACTGGTTCTCTCCCTTTTTTTGTAGTTTGTTATAGATTTTGACTATAAACAATATTAATTTTTTTAAAGTGAGTGTTTTCCATGGACTTACGCAAGTTGCAGGCATTTGCAGGAGTTTACGAGTGGCAGAGTTTTTCCAAGGCGGGAAAGGATCTGTTTTTGTCCCAGCCCACCATCAGCACTCATGTCCAGAGTCTGGAAAATGAGCTGGATGTGAAGCTTTTTGACCGGATAGGCAGGACGGTTATACCCACCCAGGCCGGGGAGATCCTGCATGCTGGCGTGCAAAAAATGTTCAAGGTTATGGAAGAGACCAAGGCTGATATACATGATCTTAAAAATCAGGTTTGCGGCCAGGTAGTAGTCGGCGGCAGCACCATTCCCTCCAATTATCTGCTGCCCGCGGTTTTATCTGATTTTCGGAAGAAATATCCTGATGTGTGCGTTGATTTGCGTATTGGCGATTCAATTAAGATCTGCCAGGATGTTTTGTCTGGAGATCTGGATTTTGGATTGGTAGGAGGATTTGTGGATCATTTTGATCTTGAGCATGAACTTTTGATGAAGGATATGCTGTATGTGATCTCAAGCCCTGACCTTCAATTAAATCTGCCCCCTGACAAAGAACCGGAAGATTTAAGAAAAATACCCTGGGTTTTGCGTGAAAAGGGTTCAGGTACCAGGCAGGCCTTTGAAAATGCCATGACGGACGCCGGGATCTCACTTAAGGAGTTAAAGGTATCAACCCTGGTCCAGTCGACAGAAGCACTGGTAAGGTGTGTTCTGGCCGGCACAGGTGTTGGAGTAACCTCCAAACTGGCGGTTCATAAATACGTTAATTCCGGGGAACTTCATGTGTTGAACATTCCAGGACTTGATATTAAAAGAAATTTTTATATTATCACCCATAAAAGACGGACCCTTTTCAGTTGCTCCAATATCCTTCTGAGCAGCGTAAAAAAACATATCAGGGATAATGGTTACGGATTATAACCATCTTCCGTATCCAGGATTCAAATGATTAAAATTCAGGTTACTTATCGCGCAGAATCCCGGGCAGTTCCGGTTGATCCATCCAGAAACCTGGCAATGAACCTTTTTGTTCAAGGGTTTTTTAAAGGTGTCCCCCTTTGCGGCGGCCTGGGAAACTGCGGTAAGTGCGCGCTTATATTTTCTAACAGCCCTCCAAAACCTTCCCCAAAAGATTTGGAATATTTTTCCCCTGAGAAGCTGCAGGCTGGCTGGCGCCTGGGCTGTTCCCATTATCCCGCCAAAAACCAGGAAGTTAAAGTTCCTGAAAATGAAGCAGCATTTGATTTTGTCTGGTCCAGTTCAGGCAAACCCGTCAGCCTGGCAATTGATATCGGCACAACCTCTCTTAAATGGGCTTTTGTGCATAATAACTTTAAAATTTCTTATGGACAGACAGTAAATCCCCAGATGGGGGCGGGCCCGGATATTATGTCCAGGCTGTCCTTTGCCCGGGAGAGTCCTGACAACCAGAACCTTCTAATGAATCTGCTCAGCCGCAATCTAGGGACAATACTTGATCTTGGCCCTGTTCCTGATGACCGGATCTGTGTTGCCGGTAATCCGGCCATGATCCATCTGCTGCTGGGCCGGGATATTTCAGGCCTCTCGGTTTCTCCGTATTTTCTTGATTATTTCGGAGGAAGTTCAGAGCAGCTGGGCCGACAAATCAAAAAGGCCTTTATTCCTCCGCTCTGGTCTCCTTTTATTGGCGCTGACATCAGTGCCGGACTTTTCTGGATACTTGAAAAGCAAAAGCCTGACTTCCCTTTTCTGCTGGCTGACTTTGGTACCAACGGAGAACTTGTGCTGGCTCTTTCCCGGGACAAGTATCTGGCCACCAGCATTGCTCTGGGACCGGCTCTGGAAGGTGTGGGCCTCAGATTTGGCAGCCCTTTCCAGCGCGGAGTCGCGTCAAGGTTCATTCTGGACCGTCAGGGGGTTAAGACTCCTGATTCCTGGCGTACAGGCAAGGTATCAGGAAGCGGATATATTTCTCTTCTGGCCCTTCTTCTGAGGTTGAAACTGATTTCAGTATCAGGCCATTTTTTGCCGGCGCAGACTCCCATTGCCCGGAAGATTGAAGAGAAAATTGAAGCTGGCCGCCTTAATCTCACTGATGGTTTTTATCTGGAGGCGCGCGATATTGAAGAAATTTTAAAGGTCAAGGCCGCATTTACTCTGGCCCTGTCTTTTCTATGTGCGCAGGCAGACCTGCCTGTGGAAAAATTACAAACAATTTTTATTGCCGGTGCCCTGGGTGAACATTCCAATTCCAGCGATCTGGAAACCCTTGGTTTTTTCCCGTCTGGTTTTTCTCATAAATGCCAGGTGCTTGGAAATACTTCCCTTAAGGGAGCAATTCTCCTGGCCGCGGACAACAGCAAAAGAAGGAAAATTGTTGAACAGGCCCGGTTTATACAGCCGGTTAACCTCAGCTCAAATCAGGAATACATTTCCAGCCGGTTTGCCGGTCATATGGCTTTTGAATATCCTCATTGAAATAAACTGTACCACAGTCCCGGGGCAGGCCTTTGATTTAGGGGCTGACCATAATATAAGGTGAACAGATACATTGAAAAACAGGACCAGACAGCATGAACTTCACTGATCTTGGATTGATAAGCTACCATAAGGCGGCTGGGTTGCAGGATGAGGCAGTCAGAAGTGTTTTGAAAGGAAATGCTGAACAGGTTTTTCTTCTGGAGCATTTTCCAGTGGTTACTCTGGGCAGGAATCACTCAAAGACCAACCTCCTGGTCAGTGAGGATTACCTCCGGTCTAAACAAATCCAGGTGGTTAAAACCTCCCGGGGGGGAGACATTACCTGCCATTTTCCAGGTCAGCTGGTGGTTTACCCGGTTATGAGAATGGAGAAAAAATCAGGGGGGTTAAAGGCTTTTTTCTACAACCTGGAACAAGCAGTAATAAATCTTTTGAGTATTTATGGAATAAATTCCTTCCGGGCTCCAGGAAGACCTGGAGTGTACACAAAAAACGGTAAGATAGCGTCCATAGGCATAGCCGTTAAAAAATGGGTTTCATATCATGGCATTGCCCTTAACCTTGCCAGAGATCTCAGCTTGTTTGAGTATGTCACCCCCTGTGGATTAGAGGGTGTCAGCATGAGTTCTGTTCACAGGGAATTAAATGCTGATCATCCTGATATGGACTTATTTAAAAAGGAATTTTGCGGACAATTCAAAAAAATATTTCCAGTCTGAGAATGTCAACAGCCAGTTAAACCATTCAAGACTATTCACAGCAGTCATGGATTTTTTCAGGTCTAGCTTTAAATTCAGTGACGAACCATAATATACCGTGAATAGAAAAGGCAGTTCTTAATGTTTCAACCCTACAAAAGTCCCTGGTTCCAGTTCCACAGCCCTGGCCTCTCTTTAAGCTCCATTTTTTTGGGAAGAGGCTCTTTTGTCCGCAAAAACAGTGAAAATCCAGCCCTGCGCAATTCATCCTCATGTCCGGTAAGGTTGATTTCCCAGTTGGGAAACGTGTAATAGTTTTCATCATGCCTGGCAGTCCAGAAGATTTCTTTTTTGGGACTTTCAAAGACGGCTATGGGTCTGGCCTCCCTGGCAAATGTTCTGGATACGCAAACCGGCCACAACCCCTGAATTATCATTCCAACCGGGATAGAAGCCAGGCTTCCCAGTTTCAGATAATCATCCCTGGACAGCTCCGGGCTGAGTACTGCTCCGGCAAAACCCATGTCCTTTAGAACCTTTAAATGAGCCTGATTGGTTATATTGCAGAAGGGTCCGGCCCAGAGATTAAGTTTGCGGGTTTGATCAAACAGGCCCAGCTGCCAGGGCGAGCCCAGCACAAAATTAACAGCCCTGTTTTTTTGCAGATAACTAATCAGTTCATGCCATTTTTCTTCAGCATCCGGCCAGATAACCGGAGGCAGAAAATACCAGCTTGACTTGAAAGGTTTCAGTTTGGGACGGATAACCGGATCAAGACTCAGTTGCATGCCGATATTTGCTCTGACCTTGGGCGGATAGCGAAATACTTCCAGAAAAGTTGTTTTGGGCCGGGATTTTGCGGGTCTGGCAGTCTGGTATGAAAATGAACTCTGACAGGGTTTGACTGCATGCTTATCCATTTGTTTTTCCAGATCGCTGATCAGGCCAAGGAGTTCCTTTTCCTGACGATCAATGAGAAAAACCGGCAAGCCCTGTTTGGAGCCCGGCGGCAGGGTAAAACTGCCTTTACCGGGAACAGGCTTTCTGATCTTGACCACCTTGTGTCCGGGATCTCCTTCATATCCTATGCGGAGCAAGTCTCCCGGCAGGAGGGGCGCCCAGGGACTGATAAAGATGCTGTTTTTTGTTCCTTTGGTTTTGCCCATAAAGTTTCCAGAAGCGGGTTCCCGTTTTGGGTCAATGGGGACAAAGGGTCTTTGGGGCAGAAAGTTATAATGGGTGAATTGTCTTCCCAGGGCCAGATTAAGAAGTTCCACAGCTTCCTTCCTGGCCTTTGAGCTGTCCGGATTATCCCTTAGAATCTGATAGGCCCTGGTAGTATAGAACACGTAATGAGGCCCTTTTTTGCGGCCTTCAATCTTCCAGGCGCGCACGCCCGGTATGCTGGTCAGGGTTTTGGCCAGGATGTCCAGACCCAGATCCTGACACGAGAAATAATTTCCCCTGGATCCTTTGTATTTATACATCCGCCTGCAAGGCTGCACGCATCTGCCCCGGAGACCGCTCTTACCCCCCAGAAAGCTGCTCCAGTAGCAGCGCCCGGATATTGCGTAACAAAGGGCGCCATGCACAAATACTTCCAGCTCCAGATTGCTTTTGGCGTCTATTTTTCTGATCTCGTCAATATTAAGTTCCCTGGGCAGGACCACTCTGGTGACGCCGAGTTTCTTAAGGCTGTCCAGCCCTGACGCCGAATGGAAATTGGCAAGGGTTGACAGGTGCAGCTCGCTTTTGATCTCCGCCTGCCCGGCAATGTCAACCATGCCTGGATCGGAAAATATAATCGCGTCCGGATTAACCTGTTTATCCAGCCTTTCCAGCAGCCTGCCTGCCTTGTCAGGTTCATCCGGCTTGATCATGGTATTCAGGGCGATATAGACCCTGATATTTCTGGAGTGGGCAAGGATGGTCAGTTCTGTCAGTTCAGCCAGGGAAAAATTGTCAGCCTCCATCCTGGCTGAAAAATGTTTGAGCCCGCAGTACACTGCGTCGGCCCCGGCTGCCAGGGCGGCCAGAAAAGAAAGTCTGTTCCCGGCCGGGGCCAGGATTTCGGGTTTATTCATATAAAAAGCACCTTACAGATTGATTGGATGAGATTTTAGTCCAGCCGGGTCTTTTAGTTGAACAGATGTCCATTTTCCGGGGACATCTGGGATGAAAATGACATCCCGATGGAGGATTTAAAGGATTGGGAGGTTCTGAGGCTATCATCAGGGATCTGCTTTTGATTTCGGGATCAGGAACAGGAATCGCTGCCAGCAGGGCTTTGGTATAAGGATGACAAGGGCTCTGGTAAAGTTCATTTTTGCCGGCGGTTTCAACCAGTTTGCCCAGATACATGACCGAGATGCGTGTACACAGATACTTAACTACAGAAAGATCATGAGAGATAAACATGTAGGACAGATTAAGATCATTTTGCAGCTGCTTCAAGAGTTTCAGAATCTGGGCCTGAACAGAGACATCCAGAGCAGAAACCGGTTCGTCGCAGATGACCATGTCCGGATCAAGGCTTATGGCTCTGGCTATGGCGATCCTCTGTCTCTGTCCTCCGCTGAATTCGTGCGGATAACGCGACATATGAGATTCAGACAATCCCACTTTCTGCATCAGTTCAATGGTTTTGTCCCGGATGAATTTTGCAGATCCGACCCGGTGTATGGTGAGTGGTTCGGAAATAATGTTTTTGATTTTCTGCCTGGGATTAAGTGATGCAAAAGGATCCTGAAAAATCATCTGAATTTTTTTGCTTTTTAATAAATCAGTGGAAGCTTCAATTTTTTTCCCTGCCAGTATTACATTGCCGGAACTCGGTTTTTCAAGGCCGCAGGCAATTTTGCCCAGGGTGGATTTGCCGCAGCCGGATTCTCCCACCAGTCCCAGGGTTTCACCTTTGTCTATGCTCAGGGAGACATTGTTAACCGCTCTGAGCCAGGCTGTGGTTTTAATCCATGCTCCAGCTCTGATTGGATAGGATTTGGTTATATTTTCCAGTCTGAGATACGCGTTATTCATGGTATAACCAGCATCTGACCTTTGATTGTAAATTGAAGACAGGAGGTTCCTGCCTGGCACAGATATCCATTTTTTCAGGACATCTGGGATGAAAATGACATCCCCGGGGCAGATTGATTATTTCAGGCACAGCCCCGGGTATGGGATTCAGTTCGTCTTCCCGGTCCAGCCTGGGAAGGGAGTCCAGGAGTCCCCGGGTGTAGGGATGTCCGGGATTCTTAAGTATATCTGTTACTTTTCCGTGTTCAACTATCCGGCCTGAGTACATGACGGCCATTTCATGGCAGATTTGAGCCACCACGCCCAGGTCATGTGTAATGAGTACTGTAGAAGTTTGGTTTTCTTTCTGGAGTTTTTTGATCAACTCCAGAATCTGGGCCTGAATAGTAACGTCAAGGGCGGTGGTAGGTTCATCAGCCAGGATAATTTTTGGCGAGCAGGCAAGGGCCATGGCTATGATTATTCTCTGACGCATGCCCCCGCTCAGTTGATGTGGAAAGTCATTGTACCTTTTTTCTGGAGCAGGTATTCCCACCAGCCTCAGCAGGTCCACTCCTTTTTGCCTGGCCTGTTCACGGGCCATTTTTTTATGGAAGATAAGAGTTTCGCTGATCTGCGCGCCCACTTTGAATACTGGATTAAGGGCGGACATTGGTTCCTGAAAGATCATGGAGATATCATTGCCCCGGATGTTCCGGAGATTTTTTTCAGGCAATGTGGTTAAATTCTGTCCATTAAATATGACCTCGCCGGATGTAATTTTACCGGGAGGAGAAGGAATCAGCCTGAGAATGGACAGGGCCAGCATGGTCTTGCCGCAGCCCGACTCACCCACCAGGGCCAGGCTTTGTCCCTGGTTCAGGATCAGTGATACATTGTCTACCGCTTTGACCTGACCTTTTTTAAGAAAAAAAGTAGTGGTAAGATTATTGATTTCTAAGACTGGTTTCATGATTTTGCCTTGCCCTGCTTATATGCCTTGCTTGCCTATGGTTTGGCAAGGAGATTGATTGGGCGGCCTGAGCTGAGACTTAACCCTTTCCAGAAAAGTATTTTGTTAAGTGGTCTTGTATCTATTCAGCAAGATTGAATAAGAAAACCTGGACCCCGGATCTGGTCCGGGGTGACGGTTAAAGCAGCCGGTTGCCCTTTTCCCGTCATTCCGGCGAAAGCCGGAATCCAGTGCAATTGAATAGCCATATGCC
>JBKHCI010000082.1:0-7604 GCA_046541915.1 Desulfonatronovibrio sp.
GATGCTCAGGGGAGGCATTCAGCAGATGCGGTAGCCAGGCTAAAGGTACACTTAGCTGGCTGCCCTAAATCTCCCAATTGCTGCGTCGCTGCAAAAAGTTCAAACTCTTATGTATCATAAATACGCCCCAGTTAAACGAAAGAAGGTTTCACGGGGTGAACTTTGACCTTGAACTTTTTTTGTTCCTTGCACTTGGAATTTTTGAACAGCCAGCCTGATAAGGACTTTTTCAACACACTGTTAGGGTACGGCCTGTCACTGACAGGTCATGGCCAACTCAGAATAGGGACTATACCTGGTAGTTTGACACTGAGGAGGTAGTGCGCCCAAAAATTATGATTTTGGCATATTTTTTCAAGGAACGTGCTATCAAGCCATTTAAAGAAAACTATACTCATTGTAAACATCTTTTTAACAGATCACAGAGTCTGTGCAACCGGGGTTTCCGGATGAAAACTAACTAATGATCATGGACCGTATGAAATTTTTTGTTAAATATTATCATCTGCATAGATGAATAAAGATATGAAAGTTCCCGTAGGTTCTGTAAAATAAAACTCACATATCTCGGTTTTGGTCTGCAACTTGCATTTACGAGAGAAGAATTCGACAAATATCTCTGCGGTGGTGTTTCATCCGCTGCAAAGCAGGGTCATAAAATCATTAAGGTCTTGTATACAACATGTTTATGACCAGTTTCAGAACTGTGATCCTGACTTAAATCCTTGAGTACTTTGTTTAGTATCGGCTTCATCCGGGAAATTTTTTTCCGATGCGGAAAATGCCGGTTTTCTTTGCGGAGATAAGATTTTTTTTGGCAGGGCAATTAAGTAATTATGAGAAGAGATATCTTAATGCGTTGAAAAATAATCTCCGCAGATTGACGACGCCAAAAAGATAAAGAACCGCTTCCGGATCCATACCAGCTTAACGATATTAAAGGAGTTCTCTTATGCGCATTGAAACCATGTTTGACCTGCTCTCGGAGGCCGTTGCTGAAAATCCTGCGACCAGTCTGGTTCGAAAGAAAGCATATCAGCTGATTGACGAAATCCGTCAAGACGGAAATTCTGAATTGGCCGACGTTTTGGAGAAAAATATAAAGATCCGGACCGCAAATCCTGACATGGGGACATACAAAAACTACTGGAACCATCTGGCTAGAATATTTGAACCTGATACGGCCACGGGCGGTGGCAAAGATATGCATGCCAAGCAATACTCTTTTTTGGTGAACGATTGCGGCCTTAAACCCGGGGATGTGTTCCTGGACATTGGTACAGGATCACTACGGGGCACCAGGGACGTCATCACGTATCTTAAAGCCGGTCATTTCCATGGCATGGACGTTTCTGAAGAGCTAATTTCCTTCTCAAAGAAAAGAGTCTCTGAATCCATTGAAATGTATTCCAGACAACCGAAATTTTGCGTTGATGACAGATTTCGCTTTTCAAGTATTTTTCCGGATACTGAGTTTGACTTTGCCTTTGCCAAATCGGTTTTTACTCATGTCTATCCAGATGCTGTCTGGGACTGCCTTGTTCAACTGCGTAAGGTTATATCACAGACAGGCAGATTCTACGGAACCATATTCAAAAACAATTCGATCAACATTTACAAAGGGGATGTGCGTAAGATGTACTACAACACAGATTGGCTGGCTGAAACAGCCCAACTGGCCGGCTGGAAGCTTGAAGAGATCGGAGAAACTAAGGTTGGGCAGTATATGTGTCTTTTTGTTCCTAGATAAATATGATCCAAAGACTTATAAAAACGCTTTATTTTATGCATTTAATGTGAATCAGGAGTTACCCAGTGAAAGCAGTAATTTTAGCAGCTGGAGTAGGCAGCCGACTGGGGCGGCCCTTTCCCAAGTGTCTCACCCAGATGCCCGGCGGGGAGCCTATTCTGGGCAGACAGATCAGGATCTTCAGGGAACTTGGCATCAAAGAAGTAATCGTGGTGGTGGGTTTTAAAAAGACACTCATCATGGAGCAGTATCCTGAAGTCATGTATAAGTACAATCCTTTTTTTTATATCACCAATACCTCCAAAAGCCTTTTGTGCGCTCTGGAAGATATTGATGATGACGTCATCTGGACCAATGGAGACGTGGTCTTTGATTCCCAGGTTATAAAAGAAATCGCGGAACATTCCTTTAATACCGCGGCTGTGGACCGCAAAAAATGCGGGGCAGAAGAAGTCAAATATACTGAAAACAGCCAGGGATTTATTGCCAGTATATCCAAGGAAGTAAAAGATCCTCTGGGTGAGGCCGTGGGAGTCAACAGGATTCAAAAAAATGACGTACCGGCCTTTGCCAGGGCCCTTAAGCTTTGCCGGGATGATGATTATTTTGAAAGAGGAATGGAACTGGCCATGGACAGGGGGGTCAGGTTCAAGGCCCTGGATATTTCCTCTCACAGGTGCATTGAAGTGGATTTTGAGGAAGATCTCATCCGGGCCAAAAATATGTTCGCGCGCCCGGAGGAATCCTTTGAGCCGGTTTTAAAGCTTCAGCAGAAAACTTCTGCTGTTGCCCGCAATGGTCTGCCTCTGGAGCTTATAGAAGCCAAGAATATTAAAAGAGCCTGTCCCTGATCGTCTGCCGGATATGTCCAAGACACGAATACTTTTTTTTGTTGAGCGCAACCTGCACCTGCCATATCTTGAGCCGGTGCATGATTATTTCAGGCTCAACCATCCGGATGTTTCTCTTGCCTTCAGTGCTCCGCCTTTTAGAGCTCCCACCCGGGAGTTGCCGGGATGCGGTCTGGAACCAGGTACAATTCAGAGACTGGCCGGCAAATCCAGGTTTGTAAGTTCTCCTGCTGAATTCGCGCCTCAGGCAACCCTGGTGGCGGATATCAATGCTGCCGCGTACCTGCGGGGGTGCGGAAGAATAATTAATGTGGGCCACGGCATGATCAGTAAGGGGTGCTTTTATACCAGCCGTCCCATTATCCGGCGCGAAAATCTGGCCGACCTTGTCTGCGTGCCGGGTCCCATTCACGCGCAAAGACTGGAGTCAAACGTATTTATTCCCGTGGAAACCACGGGCTTTATCAAGTCAGACAGGTTGTTCGGACCTCAAAGCGTTGACCGGGATGGTTTCTGTCTGAAGCACGGCATAGATCCGGGTAAAAAAATCATACTTTTCGCGCCCACTTACAATCCAGAACTCTCCTCCATACCTGTAGTCCAGGAAAAGATATTTGAGCTGGCCAAGGATACTTTTCATCTGCTGGTCAAGCTTCACGGCATGACCGACCAGGGCTGGGCTGATTTTTACAGAGATGAGTGCCTTGCCAGGCCCGGGTGCACCTTTATCCAGGACCAGGATCTGACTCCCTGCCTGAAAGCAGCTGACCTGCTTGTCAGTGATGTTTCTTCCGCCTTTGTTGAGTTCATGCTCCTTGATAGACCCATTGTCCTTGTGGATAATCCTGCCAGGAAAGATTTTATTCACTATGATCCTGAGGATATTGAATACAGGGTAAGGGACGCCTGCGTAGTGGTTAAGGATTTTAATGCCCTGAAGCAGGCAGTAGCCGCGGAGCTTGAAAATCCGGACAGGCTTTCATGCCGCAGACGGGCGTATGCCAGGGATCTGTGTTTTGGCCGGGACGGCCGGGCCGTAGCAAGGACAGCCCGGGCAATTCTGCAAAACCTTCACACCCCTTTTCCGAAAAAATTTTCCATCCTGGTGTTCTGGGATCACGCACCCGGAAAAAAAGAGCTGCTGTGGTTCTGGGAAAATCTAAGCGGTTCTGCCAGTAACTTTGATCTGGAAGTAATCATGGCCGGCCCAAAACCTGAGCTTCCAACTCTTACCAGGCTGGCTGCCAAGTGGATTGAGTGCAAAAATCCGGATGCCCGGATTCTTGGCAGGGCGGTAAAGGCTGCTTCCCATGGGTACATCGCGTTTGTCAGACCGGACGCAGTGCTGATTCCGGGATGGCTGAAGTTTCTGTACTCCCACCTGAGGTGGAACAGCCGGGCCGGGCTTGTCCAGGCTACTACTCCCAATAACGGATATAAGGCCATAATGGATAAGTTTTTTCCTGAATATTTTGACGCCTCTTATTCCGAGGTGTCTTTCATGTTCAACCGCTATCTTATTGGCTCCAGCCTGCAGACAGGGGCCTTTGATCCTGTCTGTTTTATGCTGAGCTTAAAGACCTTCAGGAAGGCATGGAAAGATCCGGCATCAGAAAAGAGCATTGAATCCGGGATCCGGGAGCTTGGATACAATATCAGAAATCAGGGAAAAACCATTTTAAGGGCCCTGGATGTTTTGGCGTATCCATGTGGTACCGGCAGACCCGGACCTGTTTCTGAGCTCAACCAGGATGAAGTCAACCAGGATGAAGGAACTGACAGTCCAGCGGCCAGTATTATTATACCTGTATTCAACAATCTTGATTTTACCGCTAAATGCCTGGAAAAGATTATTGAACACGGCTCCAGGCACTCCTTTGAAATCATTGTGGTTGACAACGGTTCACAGGACGGCACAAAAGCATTTTTGCGGGAATTATCTGGAAAAAAGGTTATCCGTTCAGTCATTAACCAGCGCAATCTGGGATTTGCCAGGGCCTGCAACCAGGGAGCAAAGAAAGCCCGGGGCAAATACCTGGTTTTTCTGAATAACGACACAGAGGTAACCAGGGGCTGGCTGGATGCCCTGATAGACTGCGCGCGGCAAGATTCAAAAAGGGCGGCCATTGGAGCCAAGCTGCTTTATCCAGACAATACGGTTCAGCATGCCGGGGTAGTTTTTACTGATGAGAAAACCATTTATCACATCTACAACGGGTTCCACAAGGATCATCCGGCTGTGAACAAGCCCAGGGTCTTTCAGGCTGTAAGCGCGGCATGCATGCTGGTTGCAAAAGATATTTTTATTGAGGCAGGCATGTTTGACGAACGTTTTATAAATGGCTTTGAAGATGTGGACCTGTGTCTGAAGCTACGGCAAAAAGGTTATAAGAATTATTATTGTCCTCAAGCTGTAGTTTACCACTATGAAAGCAAAACACCTGGCAGGTTTGAATTCAACCGGGATAATGAACGACTGCTGCGTGAATTATGGTCAAAAAAAGTGGAAAGAGATGAAACCAGGTTCTATGCCCTGGACAGCATCCGCCTGGAAGTACTGGAGGACTCTGACAAGAAAAAAACATGCCTTATGCACGACCAGAATCATAATCCTTTCTGGAAAAAGGCCAGGGAATATGCTTCTAATCAGAAAATTTCCCGGGCAATTGATATGTATGCAAGTGCTCTGCAGTTCAATCCTTATAATCCGGATAACCTGGTCATGATGGAAGAACTTGCCTGTCTTTTATACAGGGCTGGCAGGTTTGATGATGCCCGAAAATGTCTTAATGATCTGCTTGAGAGGACTGAAATGGATTTGGGAGCTATAGATGCTGAATTGATCAGAAATAAACTGAATCAAATAGATGTATCCAGGGATAAACAAAAAAGCATGCGGGAGAAAGTGAGTGGCCGGTAATTCAGACAGGGTTGAACTGGATGTTTTGTTTTATATTGAAAGAAACCTGCATCTGCCTTTTCTGGAACCTGTCCATGACTACCTTAAGAAGACATACCCCCACCTGAATATGGGGTTTTCAGCATCCGCTTACGTTCCAAGCACCAGGGATATTCCCGGTGCTGGAATCAGCGGAGGCGAGGCCCAGAGGCTGGATGAAAAATCATGTTTTTATCCCCGGGCATCCCAGGTGCAGGCCAAGGTGGCAGTTGTTGCTGATACGTGTCATTTTTCCATACCCCATATTCCCAGGGTGGTTAATGTGGGGCACGGGCTTATTTGCAAGGGTTTTTACTATACCACGGACCCGGTTGTCCGCCGGGAAAATCTGTCTACCCTGATCTGTGTTCCAGGACCCTGGCACAAAGAAAGGCTTAGAGAAAACGTGTTTGTGCCCATAGTTGCCACGGGTTTTATCAAGTCTGACCTGCTTTTTAAAGAAAACAGCGTTGACAGGCATAAGTTCTGCCATGATTTTGGAATTGATCCGGATAATAAGATCATACTTTTTGCCCCCACATATAATGAAGAATTTTCATCCATCCCCTGGATTCAGCAGGACATAGAATGTCTGGCCGGGGCAGGAAGGACCGTTCTTATCAAGCTGCACAACATGACAGATCCGCAGTGGATGGATATGTATCGCGACCTGGCCCGGGACAACAGTAATATTTTCTATCTTGAGGATGCTGATTATTCAGGGATGATGCATGCTTCGGATGTAATGATCAGCGATGTTTCTTCCATATTCATCGAATTCATGCTTATGGACAAACCCGTGGTGCTTTTCAACAGCCCGCACGCTTATAAGTACCCGAGTATTTTGGAAGATGACCTGGAATACCTGGTCCGTGACGCAGTCCAGGAGGCAGGAAGCCTGCCTGATTTATTTTCAGAAGTTGAAAAAGCTTTGACCAGTCCTGACAGGTTAAGCCCTGTCAGGCAGAAATATATTGAAAATCTTGATTATGGCCGTGACGGCCAAAGCGCAAAACGCGCTGGTGAAGCCATTTACCCTTTGATAGATTTCAGCCGCCGGCAAAGCGCGGGCAGGCCGGAATACTCAGTGTTTCTCAGGGTTGAGGATCAGATAGATCAAAAGACTCTGCTGGACTGCATGGAAGAAATCATTACCATGGCCATGAACGCGAGACTGGAGATATTTGTGGTTTCTGATGTCCCCGGCTGTGTCAGTCTGGACTTTGGTTTTCCTCCTAAAGTATATTCGCAAGGTAAGACCCCGTTGCTGTTTCATCGGGCTTTATCCCTTGCCAAAGGGCAAATGGCTGTTCTGATGAGTCCTGGATGGAATCTTCAGATCTGCTGGCCAAAATGGCTGCGAAATCATTTTGGCTGGCATGAAAATGTTGGTCTGGTTAAGATGCTGAGCGACTCCGGTACAGCCAGAGCAGCAATAGAGGCAACTCTGCCTGGAGCGGATATCCCGCTTCGTCATGAGGTTCTCTCCAGCGCGCTGCTTTATATGATGACAGGAAAAAGTTCTTCCAGCGACAGGCTTAAAACCCCCTGCGCCATGACTCCGCTTCCGGTTTTAAAAGCCTGTGCCAGAGAGTTTCACAGGCTGTTTCAAGGAGATATTATTGCAAATCTTGAAGCGCTTATACTAGATATGGGACTGCAAAGCCTTACCGCTCTGGAAACCTATATTTATCCTCAGGGAGAGGAATTTATCATCTGGGATGAATCAACTCTTATGGATGCGGTAAATATCCTGAAGCAGGAAGGGCGCATGCACGAAGCAGTAGAGTTGATTGAAAAATACAGAGCCTGAGCAACTGCCTGTCATTGCCAGGGAGCAAAGCGACCGAAGCAACCCCTGTTTCAAGTTCTTTAACGTGCTGAACTTGCCTCATATACGCTTTTAGCTGCTTAGAAGCGTCCCACCCAGGCGGACCGGGATCAAACCTGCAAGTAACAGGAGAGATTGCCGCGCTCGAAGACTCCCTCGCAATGACAGACGGGGTTGGTCGATACCTGTCATTGCCAGGAAGCAAAGCGACCGAAGCAATCTCTATAGCAAAAC
>JBKHCI010000083.1:0-7475 GCA_046541915.1 Desulfonatronovibrio sp.
GTTTCCATCCGGAAAGAAAGACTTTCCGGATGGAAACTAGCTAAAAAACATTCGCTTGAAGATGCCTGATTTTTTAATTTATGCCTAAAGAATGGATTTGCCCAAAACCGGAATATGAATTATGTTGTTTCGTCATTTGCGGCAATTTATGTGCTGGTCTTTTAATATACCGCTATTTTGTCAAATCAAAAGTACAGGGAGGATATGATGCAATCAAGAGAATTTATACTGTTCAGCGGCGGCGCCAGGGGCGCTGAGGCGTGTTTTGGAGAGCTGGCTGAAAAATATGGTCTGGATGAAGTAAATTACAGCTTTGAGGGCCATCCCATAGAGAGGACCAGGGGAGTCAGGTATCTGACCAATGAAGAGCTTGCCAAAAAGGATGTGAGTATCACCTACGTATCCGGGCTCATGCACAGGACCTATTCCAGGGCCCCCATATTCCGCAAGGTATTGCAGACTATCTGCTGGCAGGTTGCCAGTGGAATGGAAATTTTTGTGGTGGGTGAGATCCTTGATGACAAGACTGTCAAGGGAGGTACCGGCTGGGGTGCTGAATATGCCAAGATCTGCAACAAGCCCCTGTTTGTTTTTGACCAGGCCAGGGACGCCTGGTTCAGCTGGATGGAAGGGAACTGGAATGAATTTCAGGCCCCTGTAATCTCCAGGCAGCATTTTACCGGCACTGGAACCAGGTTTCTTCAGGACAACGGCAGAAAAGCTCTGGAAGAGCTGTTTGAGAGATCGTTTAAAGCTTAAACCTGATGGCATTTTGCCCTGGAGACGTTAATGATAGGGGATAATCAGGACTTATCCGCAGACCGGACCTCTGAAAAAAAGAAAGGCGTGCTGGCTAAGGTTTTCGGGCCTTGGACAATTTTTATTCTTGTGGTGGCTTTGTCTGTCTTTTTTTACCTTAAATCTTCAGATGAAGAAGAGACAGAGGAAGAGAGCAGAAAACGGCCTCCTGTTGCCGTGGAAACAGCTCCGGCGGCGGCCATGACTCTTGCCGACACCGTGGCCGGTGTAGGCACGTTGAGGCCGATGCAGAATATCGAGATAAAGCCGGAAGTTGAGGGAAGAATAAAAGCGGTTCATTTTCAGGAGGGAGGATACGTAAGTAAGGACAAGCTTCTTTTTGAAGTTAAGGAACAGAAACACTCCCACCGTCTGGCATCCAGCCAGGCGGCTCTGGAAAAGGCGCTATCCAACCTGGAAAACCTTCAGCGCACCCATGAAAGATTTAAAAAGCTGCGTGAGCAGGATTTGATATCCGAGGATGATTTTGACCAGGTTGAATCAGACCTGGAATCAGCTGAATCCGAGGTTCGAAGGCTGGCCGCCCAGGTGCGTTTGTCCCGGGAGGAAATGGGCGATACCGTGCTCCGGGCGCCTTTTTCCGGATATATTTCCAGGCGCCTGGTTGATCCCGGAGCTTTTGTTTCCAAAGGAGAGCTGCTGGCAACCATGTACCAGACCGATCCCCTGGAAATTTCCTTTATGGTTTCCGAGAAATACTCCCCAGGAGTTAAGACCGGGCAAAAGGCAGTGGTAAAAGTTTCCGCCTACCCTGGGGAAGAGTTTGAAGGAGAAGTTAGTTTTGTAAGCCCTTCGATTGAAGAGTCCACCCGCAGCTTTGAAGTCAGGGCCTTTATTGACAATCCCGACAACAGGCTAAAGCCAGGTTTTTTTGCCGAAGTCCAGCTTGTCCTGGGATACAGGGAAGAAGCGGTTGTTGTTCCGGAGAGATCACTTGTGGCAACCAGAAAGGGCTATCTTGTGTTTGTTCTTGATGAAGAAAACGGGAATGTTCAAAGCAGAACAGTGCAGACAGGTGCCCGCAGACCTGGTGTCGTGGAAATCTCTGAAGGTCTAAGTCGCGGGGAAATTGTGATTGTTTCCGGGCATATGAACCTTGATGATCAGATGGAGGTTGACGTTGTGAACGAGGAAGATCCGGACTGGGTCCAAGACCTGAGCAACCTGAATCAGACCCGAGGGCACCAAAAGTGATCTGGAATCTATGTATTCGCCGCCCGGTAATGACCATTGTCATTTTTCTGGTATTCGCGATTTTTGGAGTTTATGGTTTTCTGCAGATGCCGGTACAGGAAAATCCGGATGTGGAATTTCCCGTGATCAGCGTATCAGTGGTTTTGTCCGGTGCCGCGCCCGAGATTATCGAGCAGGAGATAATTGACCCTCTGGAAGAAGAGATCAACACCATAGAAGGATTAAAGGACCTTACTTCCTCTGCCAAAGACGGCCAGGGACAGGTAGTGGCTGAGTTTGAGCTGTGGAGAGACCAGGATCTGGCCGCCCAGGACGTTCGGGACGCGGTGGAGAGGGCCAGGCGTCAACTGCCCCAGGACGCTGAATCCCCAATAGTGCGCAAGCTGGACACGGACTCCCAGGCCATTATGTGGTTCGCCCTTATCGGGGATGAAAGATGGGATAATGTCCGCCTGACCGAGTATGCGGACAACTTTCTGAAACCCCAGCTGGAAACCCAGCGCGGAGTTGGCCAGATCATGGTGGGCGGGGCCAGGAACTTTGCCGTACGGATCAGCATTGATCCCCAGCGTCTGGCGGCTTATGACCTGACTGTTCAGGATGTGGTGGATGTCATTCAAAAGGAAAACATTGACATCCCTTCAGGCCGGATAGAAGGGTCTTCCAGGGAATTCATCATCCGGACCAGGGGACAGTTTTCCGGAGCAGCTCCTTTCAACGACCTGATCATTGCCCATCGCAAAGGTTCGCCGGTGAGGCTTTCCGATGTTGGCCAGGCCGTAGACGGAGTGGAAAGTGACCGCCAGATAGCCCGGTTTTCCGGAGAGCCCACAGTAGGCCTGGGAATTGTTAAGCAGACCGGGGCCAATACTGTGGAACTGGCCGAACTGGTCAAGGCCAGGGTGGATGAACTGTCCGCGGACTTTCCTCCAGGCCTTGAATACCGCGTGGCCATGGACGCCTCCACTTACATCAAGGAAAACATCAGTGATCTGCAGACAACCATCCTCATAGCCGCGTTTCTGGTTATTTTCGTGGTTCTGGCTTTCCTGCGAAGCGGCCGGGGGACCATAGTAGTCGCCCTGGCCATTCCCACATCGCTTTTAATCGGCCTGGCCGCCATCAATATTATGGGTTTCAGTATTAATGTCCTGACCATGCTGGGCCTTATTCTGGTTGTCGGTATTGTGGTTGATGACGCAATAGTTGTCCTGGAACGAAGTTTTTATCATATGGAAAACGGAGCCGAGGCCCTGCCTGCGGCCAGAGTGGGCACTACTGAAATGGCTTTTCCGGCGGTGGCCAACTCCCTGTCTCTGGCCGCGGTTTTTATTCCGGTGGCCTTTACCGGCGGCATTGTAGGCCGTTTTTTCTTTGAGTTTGGATTGACTGTGGCGGTTACTGTGTTTGCGTCCACTTTTGTGGCCCTTACCCTGACTCCCATGCTGTGCTCCAGGCTGCTTAGATACCAGCCGCGCAAGAGCCTGCTTTTCAAGCTTTCAGAGCGTCATCTCAAAGGACTGGAGAACTTTTACGTCTGGATCCTGCGCGGGGCATTTAAAAGAAGAGGGCTGGTGGTGACCATTGCCTTGTTTGCCTTTGGCCTGGGCATTGCCGCGCTTATGGATATTCCTCAGGAATTTCAGGCAGATGAGGACAGGTCTCGTTTTATGCTTGTCCTGGAAACGCCCGAGGGATCGACTATCAGGGAAACAGACCGGTTTGCCAGAAAAATTGAGGCGGAACTGGACAGAGACCCGGATATTAGCCATCAGTTTCTGGCTGTGGGCATGGGCCCTGCCGGCCAGGGGCAGCCCAACAGGGGAATATCTTTTGTTACTCTTACTCCAAGGGATGAGCGCGAACTGCATCAAAATGACGTCATGCAGAAATTCAGGGAGATCCTGGGATCAATCCCTGACGGCCGGGCCTTTGTCATGGAACTCACCCCCGGAGGGATGGGCGGGTCGCCTATTGAAGTTGTTCTGAAAAATCCCGACCTGGTGGAGCTTGATGACCTGCAGGACAGGGTAATGAACTGGATGCGCCAGAGGCCGGAGTTGTTTGCAGGGGTAAGGAGCGACCTGGAGTTGAACAAGCCCCAGGTGGATGTGTCCATTAACCGGGACAAGGCTGCTGAAATGGGGGTATCAGTATCCACTATATCCAATACCCTGCGCTTTATTCTGGGGGAGGTGGAGATATCCAAGATTGAAAGGGCCGCCCAGAGGTACGACGTGATAACCGATGTGCCGGGAAGAGGCTCCATGTCTCCGGATTTTATACGAAATATTTATGTGCGTAACACCGGCGGAGAACTTGTCTCCCTGGACAACCTGGTCACTCTGGAAGAAACAGTGGGACCAAGTGAAATTCACAGGTTCAACCGGGTCAGATCAGCCACGATTTCAGCTTCCTCACCGCCCGGAGTGGCCATGGGCGACGCGGTCAATGCCCTGGAAGGTTATTTGTCCACAGAGTTGCCGGCCCAGGCGGATTATGAACTGGCAGGAATGTCTCAGGTATTTGAAGAATCCTTTTACTACCTGACCATAACCATTATTTTTTCCGTGATTTTTATTTATCTGGTGCTTTCGGCCCAGTTTGAATCCTTTATCTATCCCCTGACCATCATGACTTCCCTGCCACTTGCCACGGTGGGAGCGTTCGGCTCTCTCTGGCTCATGGGCATGAATTTCAATGTGTACGCCTTTATCGGGCTTATCATGCTCATGGGGCTGGTTACCAAGAATTCCATTCTGCTTATCGACTACACCAATGTCCTGGTGGCCAGGGGCAGGAATCCTTTTGACGCGGCCCAGGAAGCTGCCAGGGAACGTTTCCGCCCGGTACTTATGACCGCGTTCTCTACAATACTGGGCATGGCTCCCATTGCCCTGGGATTCGGGACCGGCGGTGAGGCCAGGGCGCCTCTGGGCATTTCCATAGTCGCTGGGATGTTTACTTCCACGGTTTTAACCCTGGTGGTTATTCCTGTGGTATATACATTATATTATCAGCTGCAGAAGTTTATCCTCAGGGTGTTCAGATAAATCCCGGTTTAATATGGTGAGCAGGGACCAAAGGGAAAAGTCTGGTCTTCATCAGGGATAATTTATTCAAATCCAAACAGCGCAGCCGGGGGGTTAATATGAAATTCGTTCACATCAGCTTCAGATTTGAATATACAGATTTTATAGATACTATTCTTGATAAACACGAGGTTTCCGACTATGTCCGCTACCCCATGGTTGAAGGAAAGGGGGCTGACGGCAAACATTTCGGCAGCCAGGTGTTCCCGGGCAATTTTACTGTGGTGCAGGCCATGATTGATGATGACCGAATAAGCAGTCTTTTTGAGGACCTTGATTTATTCAGACAGCGCAACAAAGCCCATCAGCATCTCAGGGCACTGGTCCTTCCCATTGAACAGACCTTGGGCTGCTGACAGTTGATTCCCTGTCGGAATATTGTCAGGGTCAGGATGTGTGTGGCCAGGAGAAAAATCGGACTGGCTTCATAATCCAGCAGCTGCAGTATGAATAGCTGCGGACTAATTGGTGTTCAGATCCATCCTGGCCAGCTTCTTTACGCTCTTGAGAGAAGCAAGAAGGACTTCCAGCTCGTTTTTGGCGGTGTAAAATCTTTCCAGTTCCTCGCCTTTTAAAGTCCTGCCCGGGGGAGTATCCACACTGCGCGGGTTGATGTGCCCTCCCCGGTGGTGGACTTCATAATGCAGATGCGGTCCTGTGGACAGCCCGGTACTTCCAATATAACCGATGGTTTCTCCCTGTCTGACCCTGGCGCCCTTGCGCATTCCAGAGGCAAAACGACTCATATGAGCGTAAACAGTATGGTATTCGTTGGGATGACGAATCCGGATATAGTTTCCGTAATTGCCCTTTCTTCCGGCATATTCAATGATGCCGTCACCTGCAGCCATGATCGGGGTTCCGGAGGGAGCGGCAAAGTCAAGGCCCTGGTGCATACGGCTGTAGCCCAGAATGGGGTGGCGGCGTTTTCCGTACCCGGAGCTGAGCCTGGCTCCGTCCACCGGTGTAACCATGAGAGTTTTGCGCACTGACTGGCCCTTGGAATTAAAAAAATCAACCTCGCCGTCTGATGTTTCATAGCGGTAGATGGGCAAGGCCCTGCCTCTGGTTTTAAGGGTGGCATACAGCACTGATCCGCCCTGCACGAACCGGCCATGCTCATCAATTTCTTCTTCGAACAGGACTTCCATGTGATCTCCCGGGCGGATATCGCGCTGGAAATCAACATCAAAAGAATAGGCGCGGATCATCTGCATCAAAACTTCTACAGGCATGCCAATATCAGTTGCCGCGCTGTACAGACTCGAATTGATCTCAGCCTCGACCCGGACAGGTCTGGTGGCCAGTTTCTGGACATTCTCATCTGCCACAAATCCTTTTTCAGGGCATCTGGATACCTGAACAGAGCGGGTAACATCCAGCTTGAGGTTCATGTTCTGGAAAACAGGGCCGGAATCCTGGTCCTCCTGGAAAGCCAGGGTTATTTCATGGCCCTGGCGTATCTTTCTGGGATTAAAGACCGGGTGCAAAGCAGTGATGATCTCGTGGGCCTCCCTGTTGTCCAGACCCTGGGCAGTAAGGATTTTTATCAGAGTGTCTCCTGAGTCAACAGGAATGGTTTTTTCTCTAAGGGAATCAGCCGCCTCCGCAGTCTGCTGTTCCAGGGTGTCAGACGCGGCTGAATCTGTGGGAAGAGAGGCCTGATTGTCAAGGTGTGAACTTTTGACAGCACCAGGATGTATATTGTCCGGGGTTGTTTCGTTGTCTGTTAAAGCTTCTTTTGAAGAAGGCGCCGGCTCTTGAAGGTTTTTTGCAATGTCAGGTGATTCAGGGGACCTGGAACCAAAGCCCATTAGAAAAAGGCAGATAAACAGGCTCAGGAAAATCAGGATAAAGATAAGGGGTTTTTTGCTGCGTCTTCGCCTGAAATTAATGCGTGAGTTCTGCTGATAGGAAGGAATATAATAATTCATTACAAGACCTCGCAAAAAATATGATAATGATTAAAAATTTATGATTTTAAAAAGAGCCTTTCTGCCTTATATGGGCGCGATTATCAAGGTTAGAAAAGAGCATGGATGCATCTGCCTTTTGGGTTCAAGTGCCCTTGAAGACTATGACCAGCTGGTGTGTAAACCCCTGGAAAATAATATGTGCTCCAAAATGAACCCGAAAAAGTTATTCTTGTCAACTGCTTCTGGCTGTTTTTGTAAGAAAATAAGCCATGTACGACCAGGACCAAAATTCAATCATGCCTAAGTGGTTGATTTATTTGCTGTTATGTTTTCGGGTTTTTTTGCAGAACATGAAGGTTTCAGGGCCCTGCAAGGCCAAGTTGACTGGAAATTCAATATAAAACATAATCGGGTTATTTTGATCCGGTATTTTTTTGGTTCAGAGCAAGACCAT
>JBKHCI010000084.1:0-7460 GCA_046541915.1 Desulfonatronovibrio sp.
CAGCAAAACCTCATCACTGGCAAGGCCGGGATTTTGATTTAGACCGCCTTGAAGCGAGTTTTTGCGGCCCTTTTGTCAAATTCCGGAACCTGCCTTCAAGGATTCAGGATCAGCCAGCAGCTTGCTCCTTGCACTTAGAATTTTTGGACAGTCTGCTGGGTAAGGACTTTTTCAACAAGCTGTTAAGGCCGGCCACAGGAAATTCGCATCAAAATAAACATGAAACCCGGGCTGGCCGGTAACTTTGGGAACAGTTGCAAAATGCATCTTTATAGCCCGTACACCACCCGGTCCTGGTATTCAGCCTGTTTACCCCTGTTCCACATCTTCACCGGACGGTAATAACCCACTACCCGGGTGTAAACCTCGGTTTCACCGCCGCAATGCGGGCAGCTGGGCTTTTCTCCCACCAGATAGCCGTGTTCCTTGCATACCGAAAAAGTCGGAGTAATGGAGATGTACGGCAGTTTGGTCATGGTCATGGCCTTGATGATGAAATTCTTCAGGGAATCACAATCAGCTACTGATTCCCCCAGAAAAGTATGGAAAACAGTACCTCCGGTATAAAGAGGCTGAAGTTTGTCCTGGTGTTCCAGGGCCTGAAACACATCCGTGGTTGCCCCCACAGGCATGGCTGTGGAATTTGTATAATATGGCACTCCGTTGCCTGAAGCATAAATAGTGCTGTACAGGGCCTTGTCTATCTTGGCCAGGCGGTAACTGGTCCCTTCAGCAGGGGTAGCCTCCAGATTATACAGATTACCTGTCTCTTCCTGGTATCCTATGGTCAGTTCCCGAAGGTGGTTCAAAGCCCTTTGCATGAGCCTGGACCCGGCATCGCTGTCAATCCCCTTGCCCAGAAGATTCATGCAGGCCTCATGTCCGCCGATAAGGCCTATGGTACTGAAATGATTTTTAAGCCCGTGTTTCAGATACCGGCTGGTAAAAGGAAACAGGCCGCGTTCCATATTGCCGGTGATAAATTTTCGCTTGAACTCCAGGGAATCTTTGGCCAGACCCGCATATTCTGAAATAATATCCAGAAAGTCCTCTTCTCCCTGGGCCAGAAAAGCCAGCTTGGGCAGATTAAGGGTGACCACCCCGATGGAACCGGTAAGATCTCCAGCCCCGAAAAGACCGCCTGTTCTTTTACGGAGTTCGCGAAGATCCATCTGCAGACGGCAGCACATGGACCGGACGTCTTCAGGACTCAGGTCTGAATTGATAAAATTCTGAAAATAAGGAACTCCGTACTTGGCTGTCAGTTCCAGCAGAAGTCCGCCTACCTGACTGTCCCATGGAAAATCCTTGGTCACATTATAGGTGGGGATGGGAAATGAAAAAATCCGGCCCTGATAATCACCTTCCAGCATCACCTCCAGAAAAGCCTTGTTCATCATCTCCATTTCCGGAGCAAACTCGGCATAGGTTTCTTCCTGAAGCTTTCCCCCGATAATCACTGCTTCTTTGCCGATATGCTCTGGAGGAACCAGATCAAAAGTCAGATTGGTAAACGGACTCTGCCCCCCCCACCTGGAGGTGGTATTAAGGTTGAACACGAATTTCTGCACCGCCTGTTTGACCTGGCAATAGTTCAGTCCATCATGACGGATAAAGGGTGCCAGATAAGTATCCACATTGTTGAAGGCCTGGGCGCCGGCCCATTCATTCTGCAGTGTCCCCAGGAAATTGACCATCTGTCCCATGGCTGAATCAAAATGTCTGGCTGGACCTGAAGAGCATTTGCCTTCCAGATTAAAGCCCTCCAGAAGCAGGTCTCGCAGACTCCATCCCGCGCAATAACCAGCCAGCCCGAAAGAAAGATCATGGATATGAAAATAGCCGTGTTCGTGGGCCAGGCGAACTTCTTCAGGATACTTTTCCAGGGAATATCTGGCCTGCACAGAACCGGACAAATGAAGCATAAGCCCCTGGAAGGAGTGTCCCATATTGGCGTTTTCACTGACCCGCCAGTCAGACTTGTTCACATAATTATCAATGGTTTCCCTGATATTCAGGAAGGCTTCATGCTGGGATCTGAGTTCCCTGCGTTTTTCCCGGTAAATGATATATTTTTTGGCCACGTCAAAGAGCCTGGACTCCATCAATACCATCTCCACCATATCCTGAACCAGTTCCTGGTCTGGAACCTCCACCTGCTCCAGCTTGGCTTCAACCCTTGCTCCCAGACGGTTGGCCAGCAGCGGGTCTTTTATTCCGCTGGCCTTAAGGGCCTTGAAAATTGCCAGCCCTATGCGGTCATTGGACCAGGACTCAAGCCTTCCATCTCTTTTTCTTATCTGTTTAGGCATAACCAATCCTTGTTTTATAAGTTCCAAACATTGCAACTATTTACCATGTTTTATGGTTTTATATATTTCTGAAGCTTCAGCTCAAATCCAGGAGGCAGGTACGTTCTGACCTCCTTAATATCATCTTCACTTAAACCGGGGACCCTGGTGCAGCGAAACATGAACTTTTCCGGACAAGCCCTGGCCATATCAAAGACTTTGCCGGCGCAGACCCTGACTTGTTGACTGCTTATCACCCCTCCGCACAGATGAGGATACTTTTCCCATGGACCTTTTACATCCACTGCTATCTTCTTAATATGCTCCAATTCCAGGGCCTGTCTTATGGCCCCGGGTCTAAGGCCGTTGGTATCTATCTTTATGGGCAGCCCGGTCATGGCCAGAGCCTGCAGCAGGTCTTCAAAGCCGGGCAGAATAGTTACTTCTCCGCCGGTTAAAACAAGGCCGTCCAGCCATTTCCTGTTTTTATGGATACGCTGCAGAAGTTTAAGATGATCCAGAGGCTCGGTCCCTGAAGGATCCCAGGCAAAGGAAGCGTTATGGCAGGTAGGACAGCGCAGGTTGCAGCCCCCGAAAAAAAGAACCGCGCTTATCCTGCCGGGCCAGTCGCAGAGACTTGCCGGCTCAAATCCGCGCAGAAAATCCCAGGCTTTTACATTGACGGTTGAATCAAACATGAGCGCACCCCGCCCGAAAAAGATGGGGCAGTGAATCTTATCCCGGATGTCCTCGCGCCGGGAAAAAGTTGAAAGGTATGACCCTGGGCAGGTCTTCTGGCTCGTCCTTCTTTTCCGCCTTCCCATGCAGCATCCATTTTACCTTCAACTTACGGGATTATGATAAGCCTTGTTTTTGCTTATTATCTTAACAATCCGCACTTTAAAATGGCTGCCGCACAGTGGCCTTTGATGAAAAAGAGATCATTGGGACTTACAGCGGCGGGACCGCCCCGGACTTGCACCGGAGTTCCCTATTAAGGCCTTGCGGCCACCCAGAGCAAAACTTCAAAGAAAACAAAGTATTGCAAATAACTTTTAGAAGAATATCTTTTTTAAGAAAAATTATCAACCACTGTTTTTATTTTCACAATTACTGATCAATCCGGAAAAAAGCCTTTCCCGCGGCATTGCATACCGGACACTTATCAGGGGGTTCCCCGGCCACGGTATAACCGCAAACCGAACAGACATGATAATCCGTGTCAGGCAGGTTATCCATATTATCCAGGATTTCCTGGTACAGCCCGGCATGGATCTCTTCCACGGCATTGGCGAACTCAAAAGATCTTTTTACAGCGTTTTTCCCCTCTTCTGCTGCCTCCTGAATCATCCGGGGGTACATTTTTTTGAATTCATGGGTTTCCCCGGCTATGGCTTCCTCCAGGTTTTCTCTGGTGGATTTAATTCCGTTCAAATGCTTGAGATGGGTAAGGGCATGTACTGTTTCTGCTTCAGCCACAGCCCTGAACAGCTTGGCCACCTGTGGATAACCCTCTTTTTCAGCCTGACGGGCGTAACCCAGATATCTGCGGTTGGCCTGGGACTCACCAGCAAAAGCCTCTTCCAGATTCTTTTGAGTTTTAGTCATAATATCTCCTTATTTTGTTGGTTGTATTAATCCTGATGCCAGTTCTTCTGCAGGTTTTGCAGTGTGGCATATCTCTGGAAATAATCAGGCTGGAAAACCAGATCCTGTTCTGCATTCAATGAGTAACCGGTATAACATAAAAAAGTACTGCCAGAAAATGAAATGCACTGCCAAAAAGGACCATCACATGCCACAGGGCGTGATGATATTTAAGTCTTTTCCAGGCATAAAAGGCCAGACCTGAAGTATAAAACAGGCCACCAATCATGAGAAACAAAAGTCCTCCCAACTGAACAGAACCCAGCAAAGGCTTGATGGCCACAATAATTACCCAGCCCATGCCCACATAAAGTATCATGGAAACAGTCCGGCATCTGCACCTGGAAACAGAGCTGACAATGATCCCCAGGATGGCCAGCCCCCAGATGAACCCAAACAGGGTCCACCCCCATGGCCCCCTTAAATTAACCAGAGTAAAAGGTGTATAGGTCCCGGCGATAAGTAAAAAGATGGCGGAATGATCAAAAATCCTGCATAGCTGCTTTTTGCGCGGATTACGTACGCTGTGATATAAAGTGGAAGCGGTATATAGCAGTACCAGGGTTAATCCATAGATGCTGCAGCTGACAATATGCCAGGCAGAGCCAAGCATCCCCGATAGGACTGCCAGCACAGCCAGGCCGGCAACAGAAAACACAAGGCCCAGTCCGTGGGTTACACAGTTGGCAATTTCTTCATTTCTGGAATAGTGGGGTAGCAGACTGTCGGTCACTGTTTATTTCCTGGTCTAAAAATTTTTAACTGGTTTCGTTATCAGATATCTGGAACTTACATTAAGCTTGAAGCACTCACAATATTTTTTTGGATGTATTTTAATAAATAACCCTTAAGTGTCTCTGGTCAAAGAAATCTGGACAAATTTATCATGCTGCTTTATTAATTATAGCTTACCAGATAAATGTTTAATTATTTTAAAGGAGATTTTATGAATTTTCGCAAGTTTTTTATCCTGACGGGACTGTGTCTTGCCCTGACTGCCTGCGGCCAGTCAGAAACTGAAACCGGGGATTCAGAACAGCCTGTAACCCTTGAGACTTCTACGGAAAAATCCAGTTATGCTCTGGGAATGGACATAGGCAATAATATTTCCCAGGGAGAAATGAATATTGATGTGGATGTCCTGCTTAAGGGACTGCGTGACGGGCTGGAAAATAATGATCCCCTTATGTCCGAAGATGAGCAGATGGAAGCGCTTACAGCCCTGCAGCAGGAGTTCATGGAGGCTCAGGCCCAGAAGACCCAGGAACAGGCTGAGCAGAACATTGAAGAAGGCTCTGCATACATGGACGAATTCCGGGAAAAAGAAGATGTGGAGGAGACTGAAAGCGGCATACTCTACCGGGTCATAAACCGGGGCGAAGGAGAAAAACCCGGACCTGAAGATGTGGTCACTGTTCATTATCAGGGAACCACTGTAGACGGAACAGTTTTTGACAGCTCCATAGAACGCGGAGAACCCGCCACATTTCCCCTTAATCAGGTGATTCCCGGGTGGACTGAAATCCTGCAGCTCATGCCCCAGGGATCAAAATGGGAAGTAGTCATTCCTCCGGATCAGGCTTATGGAGATCAGCAGGCAGGGCCGGAGATAGGTCCCAATTCAACCCTTATTTTTGAGATTGAACTCATGGAAGTAAAAGACCCTCAATAACACCCTGATTTTAAACGCCCGGTTCAGCCACTGAGCAGCAATTATTTTTCTCTTTGCTCAGTGGCTGAACTTCCGGATTTGAGAATCCGAATTTTCAAATTACAATCCATGCTTTACATTTTCCAGAAAATGTATATTATTTCAAATCGCTACAGCATGATTGGAATTGAGTCCAGTCTTTCGTTGCCTTGAATCGGCTTCTCAGCCGCCAGCCCGATAGATCCTCGACCCCATAGCTTTTCATATCAGGTGCCGGTGCAACCGGCATGCAGTTTGTGATCATGCCTTATACTGCTTATTTTTCCTACACATTTCCAAGGAGTTACTTGTGAACTTTGAATCCTTTGCGCTGGATAAGCGCATCATGGCCGGCGTTACTCATGCCGGGTACGTCTCCCCCACTCCCATCCAAATCCAGGCCATCCCGCCATTGCTGGCAGGAAAAGATATCCTGGGCCTGGCCCAGACAGGCACGGGCAAGACCGCAGCTTTTGTACTGCCGGTTTTGCAGAAATTGCTTGCAAAAGATACCGGCAAGCCAGGGAACGCCCAGGTACTTGTCCTGGCTCCCACCCGGGAACTGGCCCTGCAGATCCATGAAAATTTTACAGAGCTGGGCTATAAAACCGGCATTAACAGTGCTGCTGTGTTTGGCGGGGTCCCCCAGGCTCCCCAGGTTAAAAAACTCAAACAGGCCGCAGTATTGGTTGCCTGTCCCGGCAGGCTGCTGGATCTCGTGAACCAGGGCCTGGTTAATCTTTCCTCAGTGCGTACTCTGATTCTGGATGAAGCCGACCGGATGCTGGATATGGGCTTTGCTCCAGACATTCAAAGAATTGTTTCTCTTCTGCCCGGCAAACGTCAAACCATGCTTTTTTCGGCGACCATGCCGGATCAGATCCGTACCCTGACCCGAAAATACCTGCAAAATCCCATTGAAATTAAGGCTGGCCCGTCCAGACCCATCGCAGCCATTTCCCATACTTTCTATCCGGTGCAGCCTCACCTCAAAGGAGGTTTGCTTGAAGAACTGCTCAAGGAGACCGAGCATGAAAGCATGCTGGTCTTTACCAGGACCAAGCACCGGGCCAAGTCATTGTCCAGAAAGCTTGAAAGCAAAGGCTTTGCAGCCACTTTTTTACAGGGCAATATGTCCCAGAACAGGCGACAGGAAGCCATGACTGGCTTTCGTACTGGCAAGTACAAAATCATGGTGGCCACGGATATCGCCTCCAGGGGTATTGATTGTCAGCGTATCACCCATGTGATCAACTATGACCTGCCGGACACTGCGGAAAGTTATACCCACCGCACCGGACGTACCGGCAGGGCGGAACGCTCGGGCCAGGCCCTGTCTCTGGTTACCAGGGATGATGCTGAACAGATCAGGGCTATAGAGCGTATTCTGGGAGAAAGCGTTGAGCGTAAGGAATTGGAAGGGTTTGACTACTCTGCTCCAGGCCGCTCCGGAGCTAAGCCGAAACCCGCACGCCCGGGACACCGCAAGCCTTCGCGTCCCGCAAAAGGAATATTTATGGATTAATCCTGAAGCCGTGAAGTTGGCATTTTCGAACTTATTGCTTACGCGGGTTTCCGGGTTGGACAAAAGGGCCGAAAAATGTCTGAAGGACTCAGGCGGACTGAATAAAAAACCGAAGCACTGAGTCAGGTCTTTGTGGATAAGGCCTGACTCTGTGTATTGGTTTCTCCAGCACCCATTCTGTTCAGCCTGTGTATCTAATCACCATAATAAGCCGCGGGTATGAATGGCTGCCGGCACGCTCAATACCTGCAAAACATATCAAACGTGCTGGAAAAATCAGCTGTTTTTAATCTTTTCTATCAAAGCC
>JBKHCI010000085.1:0-7342 GCA_046541915.1 Desulfonatronovibrio sp.
AGTTTCTGACGGAAATGCCCAGGGAATCCATGACCAAGGGCGGTATCCTGCCCTGCATTTTGGGCACCATATACATAAGCCTTGGTTCCATTCTTGTGGCCTTCCCCATAGGTGTCGGCACGGCTGTGTATCTGAATGAGTTTGCCGGCAAGGGCAGGTGGACTGATATTGTGCGCATGTGCATCATCAATCTGGCCGGGGTACCATCCGTGGTTTACGGTCTTTTTGGGCTGGCCTTTTTTGTGATCATAATGAAGATGGGGGTCAGCCTGCTTGCTGGTTCACTTACTCTGGGAGCCTTTATTCTGCCGCTGATCATTGGTTCTGCAGAAGAAGCCCTGCGCAATATCCCCCAGTCCTACAGAGAGGCTTCACTGGCCCTGGGAGCGTCCAAGTGGCAGACCATTTACAAGATAGTGTTTCCGGCAGCTTTTCCCAGCATGTTGACAGGGCTGATTCTGGGTATGAGCAGGGCGGCCGGAGAAACCGCTCCCATCATGTTTACAGCGGCTGTTTTTTCCACCGGCAAACTGCCCACTTCCATTTTTGATGAGATCATGGTCATGCCTTATCATATATATGTGCTGGCCACTGCCGGGACCAATATTGATGAGACCAGACATCTCCAGTACGGAACAGCTCTGGTGCTCATGGTTCTGGTTCTTGGGATGAACCTGACAGCGATAATTATTCGGAACAAACTGCAGAAAAAGTATTAAAAACCAGTAATTATTCACCATATACAGCATATGCCTGTTCAACTGCACTGGATTCCGGCTTTCTCCGGAATGACGGAAAAGGGCAACGGGCTGTTTTAACCGTCACCCCGGTCCAGGTTCCTTCATTCCGGACTTGATCCGGGACCGGGAAGACGAATCCGGGGTTCAGGTCTTCTTATTCGATCTTGCTCAATATCTGCAAAAACTATCTATAAATAAGGATTTAACATGACCAGGCAGAAAGTTCTTTTTCTTTGCACCGGCAATTCAGCCAGAAGTCAGATGGCTGAAGCTTTTTTAAGAAAGTACGGAAGCGATATGTTTGAGGCCTGCAGCGCGGGGCTTGATCCAAAAGGTGTTCATCCAATGACTGTTCAAGTCATGGAGGAGAAAGGCATAAACCTGGAAGATCACCGCTCCAAGGGCGTTGAGGAATACATAGGCAGGGTTAATTTCGCGTTTTTCATTACTGTATGCAGCAACGCTGAACAAAATTGCCCCAGAGCTTTTCTGATGAGCGCGGGCAAACATCTGCATTGGGGTTTTGAAGATCCTGCCGAGTTCACAGGCAGCACAGATGAAAAATTATCCAGATTCCGTCAGGTCAGGGACCAGATTGAAACAAAAATCAAATCCTGGCTCCAGGGATTAAAAAGGGGCTGATTGTTTCAGCTTACAGGATCCAATTTACTTGTAAGCGTCCCACCCGGGCGTGCCCGGGTTCCGGCATTCACTTGAGATGTAAATATATATTCATGCCGAGATAATATATACTCAAGTATGTCTCGGACAAAGCCTCACCCGCGAATAACTTTAAATTACCCTAACGCTCAGATTGCTTCGCTTTGCTCACAGCAAAGATTGCCGCGCTCGCCCCGGTTAACAATCCGCTAAGGGTAGAGTAAAATGAAGGCTTGTTCCCTTGCCCCAGGTGCTTTCACCCCAGATGCTTCCATTGTTTAATTCTACAAATTTTTTGCAGATCAAAAGCCCCAGACCGGGTTTTGTTTCCAGCCTGCCTGTCTTTTCTGAGTCGAACAGATTTCCAAGGATTTCCTTGTCCATGCCATATCCATAATCTTTGACCGTAATCTGAAGCATATTACTCTGCCTGTTCGCCAGAACATCTACCTTACCCCTGGATGGTGTATGCTTGACGGCATTGGATAAGAGGTTTCTCAGGATGGAAGCTGTCATTTGTCTGTCAGCAAAAACATGGTCATTTTCAGGTAATTTCATGTTTATCTGAATATTTTTCAGTCCGGCCATGGGCTCGATTATCTTAAGATTAGAGGCGACCTCTTTTTTAAGAGGAAATTTTACCGGATTGAGCTGGTTTGAGGCTCTATGCCAGTACAGAATATTTTCCACCAGATCATACATTCCCTGGGCATGCTGATTTATATCCTGTATGATTATATTAAGTTCTTCAGCAGAAAAATTTGTAATGTCCTCATCCGCATACCTGGTAAAACTCAAAAAACTTGAAAGTGGAGCTTTAAGATCATGGGCCATTACCTTTATAAGAAGGTCCAGTTGTTTGATTTTCGCCTTAAGTTCCTGATTTTCCTGTTTTAGAAAGGTTTCTTGATTAGTAGAGGAGGGCATCCGTGTGATATTTTGACAAGTGAGGGAGTTGTACTCAGATGATGTCCTGACCGGTCTTCCTGAAAAAATCCTGTTGTGCTCATTATTAAGCTGCATCATCATTCCCTCCTGTTATGCTTATTTACCAGTAGTTCAGCCCGTCTGTTTTTCAGACGGGCTGAAAAGATATAACCTTTATATGCTTTTAGGGTTAATCTGCCAGGAAATGATTTCAGCAGTATGTCGTCAGGTTTGCAATATGGTTTCATTGATGGTTTTACTGGTCTGTGGCGGATTGTTTATCGCTGGTTTCTATAGCCGGCCCTGAGACAGCCGGGGATTTTTTGGAATCCTGGGAAGTTGATGTGTCTTCTGAATTATCCTGCTCTTCTTCCTGACTGCTTATATAAATATCCACAGGCTTCATGGCTGTTTCCTGGTCATGCTTCCAGCTCAGTTCAATTTCAAGCTTTTCTTTATCCTTACCTGATTTTGCCTTTATTTCCATTTTCATGGCCTGGGCAGGGGCAAGGGAAATATGCTGGTTTTCGCTTTTAATATTGATTTTGCCTTCTTTTATGCCGGCAATAATATCTTCCAGACAGGAAATCACAGAATCACTTTCCATAACCCCTTTAATCTTGATTTCTTTTTTGCTCATAACTCTCCTCCTTTATTGGTATAGCTCTGTTAAAAAATTTGCGTTTTCAATCGTGCCGTTGTTGTGACGCTAAAGCATTGAGAGCAGTGTTTCCACCAGCAGCTGATTATTAAGATAAGGCTTCTGGGCGCTTTGAGTCAATGGCAGTTCCAGAATATTCACGCCCATGGATCTTATTCTGTCCGGATTTACCCCTCCCTGGTACAGGGAATGGTCTGTATCCAGGAGTACATAATTGAGCAGGCTGTGGTCGGGCCTTGGTTCCAGACAGCTTTTATGAAGATATGACAACAGAATTTCCACCCTCTGGTCCAGACTGGTTCCTTTCTGTTCAGGGTCAGACCCTGTATTGGGGATAAATATCTTTGGACAGACATTGTCGGCAATGGCACTGCCCACTCCCAGAGGCAGCAGGTTGGCGATAATGCTGGAGTAGAAGCTGCCCATGGGATAACAGATAAGCTCTGAATCCAGGATCATTTTTCTGATCTTGTCTTTGACAGGAGGGTTAACAGGTACAGGTTGCTCCAGAGATTTGCTCAGGAAAACATTAGCGACAGGGGAGTCAACAGGAGAAGTCTCTTTTCCGGTAAGCATGTGTTGCCCCCGGACAAGGGTATCATCTCTGAGCCTGGCCATGAGATGCAGGTGGCAGTTCATTATGGGGCGAACAGTTCCCCGGGCCTCAACCAGCTTGGAAAAGATAAAGATGACCGGATCAATATGCCTGTTGTTGGTAAAAAAACCGGCTGTAAGTACGAGATTACCGATACTGGCACCTCTCAGATCAAAATCAGCAGGCATTTTTTTTATGAAATATGTCAGGTGGGACCTGATAATTGTGCGCATTGGATCAGGGATTTTGCTGATCCTGGCATGCTTGCCCTGAGCCATGAGAAATAAGTCATTTTTTAATTGTTCGTCTGTCCGGTCTTTGGGAAGACGGTACGCGAAAAGCCTGAATATTTCAGGGTTGCCTTTAACCGACTGATCAGCAAGAGCCATAAGTCTGCTGCGCATATCTCCCACAGCAAGCATTTTAAAGGCCTTTCTGATTTTGGCTGAACTGCCCCCTGAATCAAACGGAGTAACCAGATGAAAAGAGTTGTGGGTGTACCTGACCAGTGCTTTGCTCAGGGAATTAAGGGCGGTACCTCCGCTGAAAAACAGGATCTTTGGTCCCAGATCCGGAAGTTTGCGATATCTGGCCAGTTTCAGTTCATCAGGGATAGTTACGCTGTGAAACAGTTTAATTTTGTGCATTTTTACAAATTAAGTTTCAAGCGGGCAGTTTTTTGATAATGTAGTCAGCGTACATTTCCGCGGCATCAATATTACAGGCATTAATCAGCCCCCTGAATCCACCGAAAGCTGAAACTTCAAAAACCATGGGACCTTCATCTGTTTCCACTACGTCCACACAGGTGAAATCAAGATCAAAAAGAGATTGTGCCTTGTGAGCCAGGCTGATTATTTCTGGTCCTGGATCATAAAGTTCGTATTTTCCACCAGTTGAGGTGCAGGTATTCCAAGAGTTGCCCTGGCGTCTGGCATAGGTTCCTAAATATTCTCCTCCAAGAAAGACTACCCCCAGATCATGACCAGGCAGGTCAATCATCTTCTGAATATACATGGTGGTGTTGCCGTCTGCCTGGAAATTTGAAATACTGGAACGGCAGCGCTCGCCATCCTCAACAATGAGCATGCCTCTTGCCTTGCTGGAATAAAGAGGCTTGAAAACCGCCTTTCCAAAGCGCTGTACAGTTTTTACGGCCTGATCAATATCTTCTGTTATCACTGTGGGAGGCATGGGGATATCCCCCTTCTGCAGGGTTACTGTGCAGCTCAGCCTGTTAATCGCGGCCATTATCTTCTGAGGTCTGGAAAAGACAGGTATGCCGATTTTGCAGAAGAATCTCAGGATCTCCAGCCTGTTGAACATGCCAGGAGAATAAACCGGGCCGATTTTTTTGATGACCAGCGCGTCCAGCTGGGCCAGATCTGTATCGTTCAGGAAAAGAGATCTTTCATCAAAATTCATGCTGACCCTGGACATCTCCACCACACAACGGAAACCTGTCCTGTTTTCAATAGCATCGGCCATTTTCTCCGTGGACCAGCTTCCCGGATTGCCGATGACGGCTATTTTCTTACGGCTCATATTGTTGCCCGCTTTTGATTTTGTTATGAGATTTCAATGTTATCCGGAAAATAATTAAAACTGATTCCGGGGAACCTGCCGGGATGTTTCATGGCAAAAAAATGTTTTCAGAAATTCAGTTCATTTATAACGGTCGTGACATTCCCTGGTGAAATTGTTGATTTCACTGACTGATTTTTCCATTTTGTCCAGGTCGCCCAGACTGGAAGCTTCTTTCATTTCCTGGACTTTTTGGAGAAAATCCGGATAAAATTTATCACCATATTCGGATCCGGAAAATCCAGTCATGAGTTCACAGTCTCTGGCAAAGACTTTGACGGCTTCTTCATTGGGCATGATGTTTCTGTTCAGACTGGCAAGGATACCCTTAAACCTTTTTTTCATTCTTTTTTTCAGGTTTTTGTAGGAAATGTTGGGCTTTTTTTCCGATACTGCCTTGTCCTGTGCAAAGCTTTCAAAATCAATTTCAACATCACGGGACGGTTCACTCTTAAGCCTGGTTTTGACTATAACCTGATTGCCCTGATTTTTGAAACTGATCTTGATTTTTTTGACATCATCCCAGGGGATCTGGAATTCATTGAAATCAAGTCTGCCGTTTTCTATTCCTGAAGCCAGACATCTCAGGAAATCAGCTGTCTCCAGGTCAGTGAGGATATGTTCCATTTTCTGCTTGTCTTCTTTCATAACTGTCCATTGTTTCGGATTTAATAGATGTTCAAGATGTTTGAGAACTATTAAAAGGTTTATGTCCTGAAAGACTTTCTTTCCAGATGAATACTTATTTCAATGTATCAACTTAATTCCTAAAAGTGAAGGGCGGTTGAGGCCTTTATGTCAATCACCTGTCTTTATTAAAAAAATCAGCTTAAAAGTACCTGCGGCTGTATTAGACATAACCGGACTTTATTACTATGGAGTTAAAATTTATATTTTCATTTCTTCATCATTTTTCCATCCGGAGAGAGAAGCTTTTCACATGGAAACCATTTAACCATCCAGGAGAAAAATTCAAACAATGTCACAGACACCGCCTCAGAGCGTACTCGGGATTCTTTTTGACAAGGATGGAACTTTATTTGATTTTCATAAGACCTGGATTCCAGTTGTCAGGGAAGCTGCCGCCTATGCTTCGGGCGGCAATAAAGAGTTGGCTGACCTGCTCCTTGCTGCCGGAGGTTTTGATTTTGCCACGGGCAGGTTCATGCCTGATTCAGTCATTGCGGCCGGTCATGCCCGGGAACTGGCCGAATTATGGGTCAATCTCGGGGCAGTAAAATCCCTGCAGATTCTGAATTCCCGCATTGATGAACTTTTTAATCGTCTTGGTCTAATGAATGCCTCGCCGGTCACCGACCTGGCGGAGTTGTTTTCTTTTTTCCGGGACATGGGAATTGCCGCTGGTATAGCTACCAATGACAGCGCCGCTGGAGCCAGGGCCACTGTTAAAAAATTCGGGTTGACCAGCCTGGTATGTTTCGTGGCTGGATATGACAGTGGATGCGGCCCAAAGCCCGGCCCCGGCATGGTCAGGGCTTTCTGCCGGACAACCGGGCTTGATCCGGAAAAGGTAGCGGTCGTAGGAGACAGTGGACATGACATGACCATGGGGCGACTGGCTGGAGCGGGACTGCTCGTTGGAGTTTTGACTGGTGCCGGGACCAGGGAATCATTACAAAACAGCGCCCATTTGATTATTGAGGATATCCGGTGTCTCAAAGATTTAATCTCGGGGAAACAGAGAATTACCTGACTGCCATTAATAATTCTTCAGAGTCCTGTATCTCCTGGCATTGAGCGCAATACCTGGCAGTGGGATGAACAAGCAGCCTGCGGGGGTTTATATCCTCCTCGCAGCAGGCGCAGACTCCGAATTGACCTTCATCAATAAGCTTCAGGGCTTCCTTTATTTCCTCAAGCAGTCTGTCTGTCCAGTCAGCCTGGGCAATGAGCAGGGACCGTTCCGACTCCAGGGACGCGCGGTCGTTTTCATCAGCGCAGGTCCATGCGGTCCTCTTGAGTTTTTGTCTGATATCTTTGTAGCTGGAAGAGGTCTCCATTAAAAGGTTTTCCAGAATTTGACGAAAATTGTATGACTGATTCCAGTTCATGTTGTTCCCTCCTGTTGTTTACAAAAGAACCAGGTAATTCGACTTTCTTAATTAAGGATCAATTTGCCAGTTAATTGTTGCATTATAATGTCCTTCTGTTTTC
>JBKHCI010000086.1:0-7242 GCA_046541915.1 Desulfonatronovibrio sp.
GTGCTGACAGCTTTTGCGCGGGCAGGTCGCCCGCGAAAAAATATCCTGTGTCTGTCTTGTAGTCTGGCTTATTGTCTGTGGCTAATAATTCTTTATCAGGTAAGACTGAGGTTAACCAAAAACCATGGTGAACAGTTACAAACTTTCAACCTAAAACTCGAAATTAAAACCCATCCCCAAGACGGTCGGCTAATCTGACAATGGCCTCGTCCACAGCTTCCTGATAAGCTGCGCGTGAGCCTGGAGCCTGCGAGCCGGCCATGTCCGCCCCATCCTGGCCCAGATAATAAGAACTTTTTCCAGCCACACTCCCGGAAGACCAGAGCACCTCACCTGTATCCTCGGAAACAATTTCAGCCTTCATGGTGATGACCACTTCATTTTTGACGGTTCTGTCCCGCTCACTGGTTACGCCGTCGGAAGTCCTGAGCTGCTGAATTTCTATATTAAAAACCGCCTGGGCCTGATTTTCAGAGACCCAGTTCACTCCGCCCCTCCTGGCAAGTTCATCCCGGAAATTGGCCCTGAGATACGGTTCCAGCCACGCTTCCTGCGTAGGATTGCGGACCGAGCCCAGATGCATGTCGTTTTTATCTTCAGGCATCTGAACCGGAGCACTCCCTGCAAAATTATATCCGCAGGAAAACAGAAAAGCGCAGATAATTATTAAAAAGTACGCACGATAAATTTGCATCAGCTTTTCACTACTATATTTACAAGTTTTCCCGGAACAACAATGACTTTTACAATTTCCCTGTCCTGAATGAATTTTTGAATCTTTTCATCCTGTAACGCCGTCTCCCTGAGATCCTCCCTGGAAGCGTCCGGGGCGGCACTGATTTTCGAACGGAGTTTGCCGTTAACCTGAATTACCACCAGGACCTCATCTTTTTCCAGGGCTCTTTGATCATACACCGGCCAGGAACTCTGGGACAAATAATAGTCATAACCAAGCATGGACCAGATCTCCTCGCAGATATGGGGTGTGATGGGAGCAAGCACGCTGGTCACCGTGGATATGGCTGAGGAGAGTACCGCCTGCCTGTTCGGGGAATCGCCGGCCTGCTCTTTGAAATGATATATCGCGTTGACCAGTTCCATGGTTCCGGCAATGGCTGTATTAAACTGAAACTTATCAATCATGTCTCTGGTGATTTTCTGAACCGACTCATGCTCTTTGGTCCGAAGTGTTTTTTCAGCCTGGTTAAGGGCTGAGTGGTCAATTTGCGCGCATGGTCCTGTGGGTCTCAGTTCAGGCAGAAGCTCAAGCACCAGCCTCCATAATCGGTTCAAAAAACGGCAGGCTCCCTCAATGGCTGAATCACTCCATTCCAGGTCTTTTTCCGGAGGAGAGGCAAAAAGACAAAACAGTCGAACTGTATCCGCTCCGAATTTCTTGATCATCTCATCCGGGTCCACCACGTTACCCTTGGACTTGGACATCTTGGCCCCGTCTTTAAGGACCATGCCCTGAGTCAGCAGGTTGGAAAACGGCTCGTCAATATCCAGATAACCCAGATCTCTCAGGGCTTTAACAAAAAACCTGGAATACAGAAGATGGAGAATCGCGTGTTCAATCCCTCCAATATACTGATCAACCGGAAGCCAGTAACCGGACGCCTTTTTATCAAAAGGCTCTTTTTCGTTTCTGGCATCAGTATATCTGGCAAAATACCAGGATGACTCCACAAAAGTATCCATGGTATCGGTTTCCCTGCGCGCCCTGCCCCGGCATTTGGGGCATGTGGCCTCAAGAAAGCTTTTCAATTCGGGTAAAGGGGACCTTCCATCCTCGGGCATACGCGCGTCCTGGGGCAGTACTACAGGCAGATCGCTCTGCGGAACCGGAACCGGGCCGCATTTATCACAATAAATAACAGGAATCGGCGCTCCCCAGAAACGCTGCCTGGAGATATTCCAGTCCCGCAGGCGGTAATTGATGCTTTTTTTGCCCAGCCCCTTCTGCTCCAGATAATCAGCGATTATTTCTTTAAATTCTTCATTGTCCAGGCCGTCAAACCGGTCTGAATTGATCATGATCCCCGGGCCGGAATAAGCGGTTTCAAAATTGACTGCCGGGGATTCTTCATCTCCTGGCTTGACTACAGTCCTTACCGGCAGATCGTATTTGCGGGCAAATTCCAGGTCTCTCTGGTCATGCGCCGGCACAGCCATGACAGCCCCGGTTCCGTATTCCACCAGGACAAAATTGGCTATATAGATGGGGATCCGCTCATTATTCACCGGATTAACGCAGTATTTGCCTGTAAAATATCCTTCCTTCTCCAGATTGTCAGCGGTTCTTGATATCTGATCCATGCCGGTTACTTTATGAATAAAGGCGGTGATCTCCTGCTTATCCGGGTTATCCCGGATAAGTTCAGGCACTATTTCGTGTTCCGGAGCCAGACTCATGAACGTGGCCCCGAAAAGTGTGTCATGCCTGGTGGTAAAGACCCTGATTGCTTTGTCCATCCCCTCCACCTGGAAATCAATCTCCATGCCTGTGCTTTTGCCTATCCAGTTTCTCTGCATGGCAATCACCCGCTCAGGCCACCCGCTGCTGAGCGTGTCCAGACATTCCAGAAGCTCTTCAGCGTAGGAGGTTATGCGCAGAAACCACTGGGCAAGCTCTTTTTTCTCCACAACTGAATCACAGCGCCAGCACACTCCGTCTTCCACCTGTTCATTGGCCAGGACAGTAAAACACTTAGGACACCAGTTAACCGGCGCTTTTTTTCTGTAAACCAGACCTTTTTCAAGAAATTTAAGGAAAAACAGCTGTTCCCATTTATAATACCCGGGATGACAGGTGGCCACTTCTCTGTCCCAGTCATAGGAATAGCCCAGCTTCTTAAGTTCGGCCTTCATGTAGGATATATTGTCATACGTCCATTTTGCCGGATGAGTTTTATTTTTTATGGCCGCGTTTTCAGCTGGAAGCCCGAACGCGTCCCACCCCATGGGATGAATCACGTTAAAACCCTGCATCCTCTTCAATCTGGCAACCACATCGCCTATGGAATAATTCCTGACATGACCCATATGTATCCGTCCGGACGGGTAAGGAAACATTTCCAGGACATAATATTTGGGCCGGTCATCATCATGGGTAACGGCAAAGCTCTGGTCACGCTCCCATATTTCCTGCCATTTTTGTTCTATTTGCGATGGCTTATATTTTCTGTCGTTCATATAAAACTCCATATTCCATTCAACAGCTCATTGGCTTTTTCCGGATCTTAATAAACGAAAAGGATGTTTAAATTTACGGACCAGTGACTTATCTCTCACGCCCTGGGATTCTTCCTTAACATCAGGGGGCTGTGCTGTGGTGAGATCATACCTGTTGCGAAAACAGATGGTGGTTTGATTTTTCTGCCACTGCAGCAGAACCTTCCGGATAAGATCAGCATCATCTTCAGCCTTGAAATAGAACAGGCTGTCGAATTTAAAAACCGGCCAGAAGAATCTGTTCCACTCATCAAGGGCCCTGTCCAGGGGAAGCTGAAAAACCTGAATAAGATCATGAGTATTGACGCACCATACATATCCTTTGAGACCCGCCAGGATACCGGCTGCGCGTTTTACCCATTCACATGGTGTTTCGTCAGGAAACCGGGCAATAATCAGCTCCCATTCCTGTACGTCTCGTTCCGGCCAGGAGCGCAGTAAAGCAGCATGCCTGGTTTTGCCCGAAGGCACCCGGAATGACAGCCTGGGAATCCCGGGCGGACAATCCTTAAAATCCTTTACTAATCCCAGATTTACCATCTTTAGTATCCCTGGCTACCGCGTCCAGTATGCCGTTGATAAAGTTTCTGGAATTACCGTCTCCAAAAGATTTGGACAGTTCAATTGCTTCGTTTATGGCCACTTTGAGAGGAATATCAGGGCAAAAAAGCATCTCATATACTGCCAGGCGCAAAATAGTCAGCTCAATTTTGGCTATACGGCCGATTTTCCAGTTTTTGGAGTAGCCGGCAATGATTTCATCCAGCCGGTCCAGATTTTCAAAAACTCCATGGACCAGAAACCAGGCAAAAGTCTCCTGATCCTGTTTTTCAGCCGAAGACTCTTCCCTGAATCTTCTGAAGGTTGCCTCCAGCCCGCTTAGCCCCTGGCTGAAGTTAAGGGCGTAAAGAACCTGAAAGGCGTATATTCTTTGTGTCCTCCTGGAGTTCGCGTTCCTGGATCTGGACTTGGATTTTGATTTTTCCATTTAGGGTGTGGTCTGTTATATCCGGATTATAACGGTTTGTAAAAAATAAAAAATTAATGGTAACTGTTCACCATGTTTTTCAAATTTTTAGGTAAAGCCTGCATCCTGACTGGTTTTCGCCATTGCTGCTTGTTTGACCAGCCCTGAGCCCGTTAGCCAAAATCATGGGTATAAAGACAAATTTTCGGTTACCTGAATAAATTACAGGTTTTGGCTTACGGGCTCATGCTGGGAGTTTGCAGCAAAAGAAAACCAATCAGGATGCAGGCTGTCGTCACAGCATGGTGAATAGATACAATTAATTGTAAATATTCAGCACATACGGCATATGGCTATTTAGCTGCACTGGATTCCGGCTTTCGCCGGAATGACGGAACAAAGGCAACCGGCTGCTTTAACAGGGTGCCCCAAATCTCCCACACCCCGGACCAGATCCGGGGTCCAGGTCTTCTTATTCGATCCGGCTGAATAGATACAGATTCAGAGGCATACCGGTCAAAATCAATTAATCTGTTCCAGAACCCGTATGGTTTCCAGAAGTGCCGCTGCCGCGTCAACCCCTTTGTTGCCTGCTTTGCTCCCGGCCCGTTCAATTGCCTGTTCAAGTGTATCCGTGGTCAGCAGACCGAATCCCACAGGTATTCCGGTTTCCAGAGAAGTCTGAGCAATACCTTTGGTGGCTTCGGAGGCCACATAATCAAAATGGGGAGTCGCCCCCCTGATCACGGCTCCGATGCAGACTATGCCGTCATATTCTCTGGTCTGGCTAAGTTTTTTAACCACAACCGGAAATTCAAACGCGCCTGGAATTTTATAGACAGTAAGGTTTTTCTTATCCAGACCGTGACGCACCAGATAGTCAATCGCACCGCCCAGGAGCTTGTCCACTATAAAATCATTAAACCTGGAGGCAACCAGAGCGATTTTAAGATTCCGGGCATCAAGTTTCCCTTCGACTGTTCTGATATCCTGCATTTATGACTCCGTTTTTTTTAAGTAAGTTTGGCTGTCCGCGACTTCCAGCAAATGTCCCATCTTTTCCTTTTTGGTCATCAGGTAACATATGTTTTCAGCGCAGGCAGCTACTTCTATAGGCACTCTTTCCACCACTTCCAGATCAAATCCTTCCAGTCCAATGATCTTTTTGGGATTATTGGTCATAAGTCTCATTTTGGTAACTCCCAGGTCTACAAGAATCTGAGCGCCTATGCCGTAATCACGCAGATCCGGAGCAAACCCCAGAGCTTCATTGGCCTCCACCGTGTCCTTGCCCTGATCCTGAAGATGATAGGCCTTGATCTTATTGCCAAGTCCTATTCCTCTTCCTTCCTGGCTCATATAAAGGATGACCCCTTTGCCTTCCTCTTCAACCATATGCATGGCCGCTTTGAGCTGATTGCCGCAATCGCAGCGAAGAGAACCAAACACGTCACCGGTAAGGCACTGACTGTGCACCCTGATAAGAGTTGGTTCATCTTTGGTGATCTCGCCTTTTATCAGGGCAATATGAGTATGATTGTCTGTCTGGCTTTCAAAGGCCACAGCCCGGAAATCTCCGTGGCAGGTGGGCAGATTGGCTTCCCCTACCCTTTTGACCATGGAATCAAATCTTGACCGGTATCTGATCAGATCTTCTATGGTGCAGATCTTAATGCCGTGCTCCTTTGCGAATTCCTTGAGATCAGGCATGCGGGCCATGTTTCCGTCGTCACGCATGATTTCGCAAATAACCGCGCCGGGTTTAAGACCGGCCAGCCTGGCCAGGTCCACGCTGCCTTCTGTTTGCCCGGCCCTGACCAGAACTCCTCCTTTCTGAGCCCGCAAAGGAAAGATATGCCCGGGTGTTGAAATATCCTCAGGCCCGGCATCATCCTTGATCGCTGTAAGAATGGTGGTGGCCCGGTCATAAGCGGAGATGCCGGTGGTCACCCCTTTGGAGGCCTCAATGGATACTGTAAAGGCGGTTCCGAATTTGGAAGTGTTTTTGGTGGCCATCATGGGAAGACCCAGTTTATCCACCCAGTCCGGGGCCAGGGCCAGGCAGATCAGGCCGCGGCCGAACCTGGCCATGAAATTAATCGCCTCCGGAGTGATCTTTTCCGCGGCAATGGTCAGGTCGCCTTCATTCTCCCGGTCTTCATCATCAACCAGTATGACCATTTTTCCCTGTTTGATTTCTTCAATTGCTTCTTCAATTCCGCAAATGGACATTATTTATCCTCTTATGTTTTTAGTTCCAGGTCCAGGATGTCGCAATCCTGCTCCTGCTTGATTATTTATAATAAACTTTAAATATTAAAATCCGTGTTCTCTGAGAAAATCTCCGGTGATTCGGCTGTCTGACTGCTCATTGCCCGGCCCCAGTCTTGAGCCGAGCATTTTTTCCACGTATTTGCCGATGAGATCTGTTTCCATGTTGACCAGGCCACCCTTTGTCCACTGGGAGACAATAGTCTCTTTCCGGGTGGCCGGAATAATGTTTACAGTGAGATAGCCCGGACCGCAACCTGTAATGGTCAGGCTTATGCCGTCCAGAGTTACGGATCCTTTGTCAATTACCTGGCTGGAAAAGCGTTCTGGAAAAGATATGGTGTAGACAGCCGACTCCCCGGCTTTTTCCACAGAAGATACTTTTCCCAGACAGTCAACATGCCCGGAAACCAGATGGCCTCCCAGGCGGTCTCCCAGACTGAGGGCCCGTTCCAGATTAACCCTGCTGCCGTATCCCAGCCCGCCTAAATTTGTTATGCTCATGGTCTGGGCGGAAGCATAGGCGTAAAACCAGTCCTTCCCGAAATCCTCAACCGTCAGGCAGACCCCGTTAACTGCGATGCTTTCCCCAAGACTCAAAGACTTAAACGCCTGACGCGGTGAAATGCGCAGCCGGGTTTCAGAACCTTTGTTTTCCAGTCCGGAAATGGTTCCAATAGTTTGAATTATTCCTGTAAACATAATTTTTTAAAAGTTCCAAGGCTGTTTGTGAATCCGTAAAGTTGGTGTTTTCCAACTCATTGCCAGTA
>JBKHCI010000087.1:0-7192 GCA_046541915.1 Desulfonatronovibrio sp.
ATTTTTATTTTCGTTTGTGTGATAAGAATAAAAGTTATTTATAAGTATTCCGCCCATGCGCGCCCGGATTGCTTCGCTTTGCTCGCAACAAGGATTGCCGCCCTCGCCCCGGTTGAATGGCTTTGCCTGCACTGCGTGTATTCAACTGGGTAAAAAGACTCCCTCGCGATGACAGCTGACAGCCGCAGCCTTGCTTACGCGTCACTTGTCATTGCGAGGGCGCAAAGCGACCGAAGAAATCTCTAAAGGGGGTCAGTTTTCGGTTATCAAAATCAATCATTAGCCATTATGACTATTTTGAAGTGCACCTCATAATAGTCTTGACTATTACAAGGTGAAATTTTAAATAGTCGGGATGAAGCGTTTAATATTTCCCTGGGTCAAGGAAGACCTGTCCAGAAAAATGGTCCTGATTACCGGCCCGAGGCAAGTGGGCAAGACATATCTGTCCAGACAGCTTCTTCCCCTTTTTCACAAACCCCAGTACCTGAACTTTGATGTGCCCGCGGATGCAGGCATTATAAGAAAACAAACCTGGCCCCTTGGCACTGATCTGCTTGTTTTTGATGAATTGCATAAAATGAAAGGCTGGAAAAAATACCTCAAAGGTGTTTTTGATGGTCGGGAAGAAAATCAGGCGGTTTTAGTGACGGGCAGTGCCAGAATGGAAACCTTTAGACAGAGCGGGGAATCCCTGGCAGGCAGGTATTTTCATTATCACCTGCTGCCCCTTAGCGTGTCTGAATTGGCCGGTCATATGCCACCGCAAGACGCCCTGGAAGCAGTCAATGAACTGGGTGGCTTTCCTGAACCCTGTCTGTCCGGATCAGCTGACCACGCCGCCAGATGGCGAAAACAGTATTATACCGACCTTATCAGGGAAGATATTCTGGAATTCAGCAGGATTAACGAACTAAAAACCATGAAGTTTCTCCTGGAAATGCTCAGGTCCAGGGTAGGGTCACCCCTTTCTTTCAGCTCCATTGCCCGGGACCTTCAGGTTGCGCCGCAGACCGTGCAGAACTACATATCCATTCTGGAAAGCCTGTATATTGTCTTTTTGGTGCGCCCCTATCATAAGAATGTCGCCCGTTCAATTTTAAAGGAGCCTAAACTTTATTTTTATGATACCGGACTGGTACTCGGAGATCAGGGGGCAAAGCTGGAAAATACCTTTGCCATGTCTCTGCTCAAGCATGTGCATTTTATCAACGACACCACTGCCAAAGGCCTACGCCTTCATTACCTGCGGACCAAAGACGGCAAAGAAATCGACTTTGCCCTGCTGGATGACTCCGGTGATATACATATGATTGAAGTCAAACTTTCTAATGAATCTATTTCCAGGTCCCTGAGCTTCTTCAGAGACAAATTCTTTCAAAACGCGCGGTGCACTCAGGCAGTAATGAATTTAAGACGCGAACAGTATGCAGATGGAGTCCAGATCAGAAACGCCGCCGAATTTCTCAAGGATTTAAGCGCCTGATGCGAAACATCGATATCACTGTTTTTCATCCATGCGTCTTCTTTTACACACGTTATCAGACAATCCCGGCAGGTGAATTTTGAGCAGCATTTTCCTGGCATTATCTCCAATATTTATACTTATCCTCATGGGCTGGTTTTTTCACCGCATTGAGTTCCCTGGCGCGTCTTTCTGGCCCATGGCCGAAAAAATAACTTATTATGTTTTTTTCCCGGCCCTGCTTTTTTTCAGCTTATACAGAGCGGATTTCAGTGAAGCCAGGTTCTGGCACCTGAGCGCGGCGGTGGGCGGAACCATGTTCATTATCAGCCTGATCATGCTCCTGATCCGGCCTTTAATAAGATTAACTGATTCAGAATTTTCTTCCTTGTTTCAGGGAGGGCTTCGGCCCAATACTTATGTTGGAATTTCTGCAGCCTTTATCTTCCTGGGAGAACAGGGACTGACCATGGCCGCCATGGTCATCGCGGTTATGATTCCCCTGGCCAATATTATAAGCGTTGCCGTGGTAACCAGATTCGGCAACAACCAGAGCAGAGGCTGGAAACATGCCGGGTACGCCCTGGCCAGAAACCCTCTGATACTGGCCTGCCTGGCAGGAATCCTGGCTAACGCGGCCGACTTGAGACTGATCCTGGGCACTGAAGAAGTTGTCCGGATACTCAGTCAGGCTTCCTTGTCTCTGGGACTTCTGGCGGTGGGAGCCGGACTTCAGTTTAGGGGGCTGACCTCAAAAACCGTCCCCATAGCCTGGGCAGGAACATTTAAGCTGGTCCTGCAACCGCTTCTCATGGGTTTTCTGGCTTTATGGCTGGGAATGGGTCAGGACATTGTGCTGGTAATTGTAATTTTTGCTTCTCTTCCCTGCGGGGCAGCGGCGTATGTGATGGCCAGGCAGCTCAGAGGCAACATGGAAATCATGGCCGCTATCATCACTGTCCAGACCGTTGCGGCAATTCTAACCATGCCCCTGATCATCGGGCTGTTTAACAGGATTCAATTTTAAAATCTAAGTGGAAGCAATACACTATTTTACGCTGGCGTGACTGTGTTCAGCTTTACCTGAAACCAGTCTATATCACTGGATTAAAAAACAGAACAGCACCCAGAAAAGTAATAAGAAGCGCCCCCATGAGTGCCGGAATATGATAAAACCTGGGGCTGATGGATGCCTTTGCCGAAGCCCTGGCCAGCAAATTCCGGGCAAAAAGGGATACCAGGGCAAAAGAGGTGGTGGTCAGTGCAAGGCCTGAAGCCAGAAAAAGCATGGCCAGCATTCCAGCAGGCAATATATCCAGGCTGATGGAGAAAAAAAGGATCAAAGCCGCGCCCGGGCAAGGAATCAGACCCACTGCCATGCACAGGGAAAGCATGCTTTTTTTGTCGGCAGTTGATGAGCAGCATGAACAATGGCCTCCATCATCATGTACAATGGACCGGACAGACTTCCAGGCCATGATCAGCCCCACAATACTGATAATGGCAGCGCTTATCTTTTGCAGATACGTGCCTGCCTCATCCACCGACCCAAGCCCTCCGGCCTTGCTCACAAAATAAAACAGAAAAACCAGGACTACAGCTGAGAACACATGCATAAAGCTCATAAGCCCGCCCATTAAAATCCCCTGGCTGACCCTGGCCTTCCTGCTAAGAAAGTATGTACTCACAAAGACCTTTCCATGCCCCGGTCCAAGGGCATGGATAACGCCGTAAGCAAAGGCCAGCCCCAGGTAGGACCAGAAAGCCGGGCCCCATGGATCTTCCCTGATCTGACGGGCATATACCCCTGCTTTCTGTCTTATTTGGGCCTGCCAGACAATTATCCTGGCTATGATTTTTTGCCCCTGCTCTTTAACCTGGCCTGGCAGAAAATCTCCAACAGAGAAAGACTGATCCTTCCTGCTGTCTTCCTGGGGGGATGAATCCTGGAAAGGGCTTTGAGCAGATGAATGCGTTGCAACCCCGGACAAAATAACTAAAAGGGTAATCAAAAACAGGGATCTGATCATGAGGGATTTAAGGATATCCTGACAGCCACAGGAGTTATGAATCCAAAATAATAAGTCAGGTCGGGCACCTTTTGTGTGGAGTACTCAACATCCCATTTAGATGTGTCCCCTCTGAATCCGACATCACCGGGGGGGAAAAATATCTGGCAGTAATAATCCTCATCATATGCCAGAATTAAAATGTCCTTATTCTCCGGCGTAACAGGAATATCCAGTGGCAGAAAAAAAGAATACGTAGCCAGATTATCTTTGATCTCTACAGAAAATTCTTCCAGCCGGGTAACCGGAATATTCTCATCGCCCTTCAACACCCTGGTCCAGAACCCGAATTTCTCTAGATTCTTAAAGGCTTCGTTATAAAGCTTTTCAGCTTCCTGCGTGGAAATCAGCCCATCCTTGTTCTGGTCAAATTCTTCAATAATCCAGGCACTGAAATACTCATCAAATGTCCAGTGATGCCATAAACCTTTTACGCCGTCTTCTCCCAGTTCTATCTCCAGTTCAGGCTCGACAAACACATGAGGGTGCGCAGGGCATGGACTTATCCAGACAAGGGGCACCAATAGCCCCAAAAGGATCAAGATCATATTTTTCATTTGAAGAATGCAGTCGTATTTTTATATTTATTCATCATATTTTCCAGCACTGCACACCAGGCTTTTGCTGTGCAATGCTGGAAAAGGGACCAACTGTAATTTAGCGGGTCAGATCCTTTAATTGATCCAAAGCTTCCTGAATTTTATCAATAGCTTCTGACAAGCCTTCCTTTATGGTGTCCGTCATATCCGGCAATACACCCTGACTGGGCTCCAGAGCTTCATCTTCTTCCACAGCCGGAGCCACGGGCGGAAGCTTGCCTACCAGGGCATCAACAGACTGATCCAGGGTCTGATGCATGACCACCTGTCTTGAATCAGCCAGGATTATGCGCCTCAACTCCGGAAAATCCAGGGTATCCGGCTTGAGGAATACAGGTTCAGCGTATAGAAGCGCGTCCCCGACAGGTATAACCAGCAGAATTCCCCTGGATACTTCAGAACCTACCTGCCCCCACAAGGTGAACTGCTCAGAAATAACAGCGTCATTGTCTATTCTGGCCTCCACCTGATTGGGGCCGTCTACGTGACGACCTGTGGGAAACCTGAAAAGAGTCAGCTGGCCGTAGTTTTCTCCGTCGCTGCGGGCGGCCATCCAGCCCACCAGGTTGTGTCTGTTGACCGGGGTAAAAGGCTGTATAAGCAGAAACTCTTCTTTTTCTTCTCCAGGCAGTCTGGCCACAATATAGTACGGCTCAAGGACCTCGGTACTGCCAAAGGATGACTGCACCGGCACAGACCATTGATCTTCCTTGTTGTAAAAAACAACAGGGTCTTCCATGTGATACTGCAAAAGCATCTGGGACTGAATTGTAAATTTATCCTGAGGATAACGGATATGCTGCCTCAGATATTCGGGCATTTCATCCATTGATTTGAACAGATCAGGAAAAATAGCCTGATAGGTCTGAATTATGGGATCATCCGGATCAGACACATAGTAAACAACGCTTCCGTGGTAGGCATCCACAACCGCCTTAACGCTATTGCGTATATAGTTGAAGCTGTCCTGCCAGGGGGTTGAATATGGATAGCGGGCGGTGGTGGTGTACGCGTCCTGTATCCAGAACAGACGGCCGTCGGCAACAACACTGTATGCCTCCCGGTCTCTCATGAGAAAAGGAGCAAGAGTGGAAAAACGTTCTGGTACAGTACGCCGGTACTGAATCAGACTGTCGGATGATATCTCCCCGGAGATGAGAATATTTATATCCTTGAATTGCCAGGCATACATGAGCCGGCGGAAAAAGGAACTTAACTCGACTCCGCCGTCTCCTGTGTAGTGGGTATATACAGGCCCTTCAGGACCAGGGAAATTAAATTCTTCCATCCTGGTGCGTACTATCAGATAATCAAGGCTCTTAAGCCCATAATATATCTCCGGACGATCAAGCTCTATTTCACCGGTCGGAGGGAGATCCTGAATGAAAAAACCGGGTCTTCCGCCACTTTCCACTTCAGTCACCGGAGTCATGGCTGCGCCGTATCCATGAGTGAACTGGAGACGCCGGTTTACCCAGCGCTGGGCTTCAGAGGGCAGTTTATTGGCTGAAAGTTCACGCGTGGCCACCATAACCTGTCTGAGTTCATCGTCCACAGTGTACCTGTCGGTATGAACCGCCAGGAAATCGTAATACAGACGGAAAAACTGGAGCTGATTGTAACTCTGCAGAAGAGGCCCTTCATCCCATAAGCGTACATTCTGAATAGTGCCCTGATTGGCCTCAATAACATCCCGGTCAACCGCGCCTCGTGCGGGATGATCCTGGACATTCATGTCCTCCAGCCCGAAAGCCTTACGGGTATGGCTGATATTGTCGGCAAGATAACTTCTTTCCCTGGCCAGCTCGCTGGGCTCCACCATCAGACGCTGCACCAGACCCGGCACAACGCTGGTTACCAGCAGATTAAGGACAAACCAGCCGGCTATGGAGCCAATGAGAAATTTTTTGCCGCGTGAAAAGGCGCTGAAGGCTAGAACGCCTGCGGTTATCAGGGCCACTATTGTCATCAGGGTAAGCCCCGGGAGTATGATCTTATGATCTGTATAGCCCACTCCATAGACCGTGCCCATGGGGGAATAAAGAAGATCGTAACGAGCCAGCCAGTGCCCGGCCGCAATGAGCACAAACACAACAGCGCCCAGAATGGCCAGATGGGATTTGATCCTGCCGGTCAGTGAAAACAGCTCTCCCCTTATTATGCTGCTTAAGTAGTAATAACCCGCGGTAACAGCTATGATGGCCACCATAACCCCTACAAGCCAGGCACGCATAAAATCAATTGCCGGGAGAGAAAATATAAAAAAGGAAAAATCTTTGGAAAAAACCGGATCCGCCTCGCCAAACGGGACCTGGTTGAGATATTTCAGAACAAGTTCCCACTCGGTGGAAGGCACTCTGCCCAGAAAGAAAGCGCCAAGCACAGTCACCCCGACTACGCCCCAGAAAAGAACTTTTCTGGCGGAAGAATAAATATGCGAAGGAACATTGGGATTGACCAGTCTCAACCTGGAGGTGGCATTATAGGCCAGGTAAAGGTTGGGCGCCGCCAGGACAAGAAAAAGCCCCACCCCCAGAAAAAACAGCACCAGCTTTGTGGAAATAATTTTAAACAGCACGGATTCATAGCCCAGACTCTGATACCAGAGCCAGTCCGTATAAAAACCCTGTGACCAGCTTATGCCCATCCAGATGAACATAATCGCCACTGCTGCCAGTGCCAGCTTGATAATAAAATAAATCTTGCCCAGATCAATATCTTCAAGCCTGAAAGGCTGTCCCTGACCCCGCGGATCTCCCGGTCCAAAATTGCTTGGCATGATGCGTATACCTCGATTATAAATTAAAAAATATTACCATAAAAAACACTGAGCTAAGAAAAGATTCAGCTGATTTTAACTTGCCTGCCCCCCTGTGCTCTTTATTAACTCGGTGGTGAATGCTGATTGCGGGCATAGCCCGCATGAGACTATATACCTTGTTTAATCCGTATTAGATGCATATCATTTTCAGGTCAATGTTTTTGGGTTCAAGGTAAAGTTCCAGGCGCTCTTAACAGCTTGTTGAAATAGTCCTTACCCAGCAGGGTGTTCAAAAATT
>JBKHCI010000088.1:0-7107 GCA_046541915.1 Desulfonatronovibrio sp.
TTTGGCTTCTGTTAAATAGTTTTCATCCGGAAACGGCTCTTTTTCCTTTTGGCGGCGTCAATCTGCGGGGTTATTCGTCAACGTATTAAGATACGCCTCCTCATAATTGCCCCCTTTCCTTGCCAAAAGAAAAAACTCCTGGTTTCAGGAAAGAAAACCGGTATTTTCAACATCCGGAAAGAAAGACTTTCCGGATGGGAACTAAATACTTTTTGGTCGGCCAGCCTCTTTAATTGACGGTATTTAAGAGCAGCAAGATGCCTGTCTGTTCCATTATCATGATTCCGGGAGTGTCTGAAAGAGCGCATTTAATGATTAAAATCAATGAAAATAAAAACCGGGTTTCAGACGGCCGTGCTGCAGCCGGCGCGGATCCTGCCGGCACACAGGCCCGGATTCTTGTCATAGATGATGACCCAAACTACACGCTGGTGGCTGAAACCATTCTTGGTCAGGCAGGGTACACTATTTTCAAGGCTGAGGACGCGGAAGAAGGTCTTGGTATGATCCGCAGCAAAAGACCGGATCTGATCCTTCTGGATGTTATTTTGCCTGATGGAAACGGTCTTGATATCTGCCGCAGGATCAAAGCGGATTCAGAGATTTCAGATAAGCGGGTTATTTTAATCTCCGGGATGAAGATCAGCCCTGAGGAGCGGGCCAGGGGCCTCAGGGCCGGGGCTGACGGTTATCTGGTCAAGCCGGTGCATAAAGAGGAGCTTCTGGCCACGGTTGAAGCAGTCATGCGCATCGCGCGCACAGAAAAAGAACTTATCCGGCAGACTGAAGCGGCCAGAGAAGCCAGCCAGCAATGGCAGGAAACATTTGACGCTGTTCCTGATTTTATCGCCATAATTGACACCAGTCACCGAATCGTCAGGATAAACAAGCCCATGGCAAACCGTCTGGGCTGTTCTGCGGAAGAGGCCAGGGGCAGGTTTTGTTATGAGGTTGTGCATGGATTATCCGAGCCTCCTTCTTTCTGTCCTCATGCCCGGCTGCTTGTAAGCGGCAGGGGAGAGAGTGAAGAAATCTTTGAACAGCGTCTGGGCGGCTTTTTTAATGTCACTACCAATCCGGTTTTTGATCCAGGTGGATCGTTAGCAGGGTGTGTACATGTGGCCAGGGATATAAACGCATTCAAAAAAGTTCAGGAAACCCTTAAAGAGCACGCGGTGCGGCTGGAAGCAGTGATGAATGCTCTGGACAGTCTGGTCTATGTAGCAGACATGCAGACTCAAGAGATACTTTTTATGAATGAGTACGGTGCCAGGCGTTTTGGTTCAGTAAAGGGTAAAAAGTGCTGGAAGGTACTGCAAAACGGCATGACCGGCCCATGCCCCTTCTGCAGACAGAATCTGCTGCTGGACGATGATGGAAATCCAGCAGGCGTCCAGACCTGGGATCAATATGATCCCCGTAATAAAAGATGGTATTATCGCCGGGACAAGGCCATTCCCTGGCAAGACGGACGGATGGTTCATCTGCAGATTGCCACGGACATTACTGACAAAAAAGCGGCAGAGATGGCCCTGGCACAAAGTGAAAAACGGTTCAGGCTTTTATTTGAGCAGAACAAGGATGCCATACTCTGGGCTGACAGCCAGGGTTACATTATTAATTGCAATGTGGCCGCAGAAAGACTGTTTGAGTATAAAAAGGAAGAGCTTACAGGCCTGCATCAGACCTGTCTGCATCCTGAAGAGAATATAAAGTATTACAGGAAATTGTTTGCCCGCAATTTCCGTTCGGAAACATTTTCTAATGTTGACGCGCAAATAAAAACCAGGACAGGTAAAATCAGGCAGGTTAATCTGCTCTCAACGCTCATTACTGTTGACGGAGAAGATATTGTTCAGGGCATTTTTGTGGATATTACCCAGCGAAAGCAGATGGAAGAAAAGATCCTGCAAACCAATGAAAAACTGCGAAAAGCCCTTTTGCAGGCTGAACACGCCACCCGGGCCAAAAGCGCGTTCCTGGCCAATATGAGCCATGAGATCCGCACCCCCATGAACGGAGTTATCGGCATGACCTCATTGCTTATGGATACCAAGCTTGACTCAGAACAACAGAATTATGCCGAAGTTATTCAGTCCAGCGGTCAGGCCCTGCTTGCCCTGGTAGATGATATTCTGGATATTTCCAAGATCGAGGCCCAGCGTCTGGAGCTGGAGGAAGTTGTCTTTGACCTCAGGGAGGTTGTTAATGATACTTTGCGTTTACTGGAACCTCAGATCCAGGAGAAAGGACTGAGCCTGATCAGTCGTATAGATGCCGGGGCGCATCCTTTCCTGCGCGGGGACCCGGTTCGTTTGCGTCAGATACTTCTTAACCTGTTGAACAACGCGGTCAAATTCACCCGGAAAGGCAGGATTGCCGTCAGGGTGTGTGAAGCTGCTCTTCAGCATGGGGAGGAAGGACAGGCCTGTTCTGGCCAGCAGGACTCAATACTGCTGCGTTTTGAGGTGCAGGACACCGGTCCGGGCATTCCCCGGGATAAAGTGGATCAGCTGTTTGTGCCCTTTCATCAGCTGGATGCCTCCATCACCCGTAAATACGGCGGCACAGGCCTGGGGCTGTCTATCTGCAAAAGCCTGACCGAGATGATGGGAGGCGAAATAGGGGTGGAAAGCACTGAAGGACAAGGCTCCACATTCTGGTTTACCGTGAAATTTACCAGAAGTTCAGAGCGCGCTCTTCAGAAGTCTTATGAAAATGCCGGAAACATCTATAAACAGGACAGACCAGCCCAGACAGATAATAAAGAAGCTAAAATACTTCTGGTTGAAGACAATTTGACTAACCAGATGGTAGCCAGGGCTGTTTTGAAGAAGCTTGGCTATGAAAATGTCCGGACAGCGGGCAATGGTCTTGAAGCTCTGGAAATACTGGACAGAGATTCTTTTGACCTGGTGTTCATGGATTGCCAGATGCCTGTTCTGGACGGTTTTGAAACCACCAGAAAAATCAGAGAAAAGGAAAAACAGGGGCAGGGTTCAGAGGCTGTCCCCATTGTCGCCTTGACCGCGCACGCTATGAAGGGCGACAGGGAACTATGTATCAATGCCGGAATGAACGATTATCTGACCAAGCCTGTTCATCCGGAAGCAATGTCCCGGGTGCTCAGGATCTATCTCAGGGCTGTAGAGTCCGGCGGCAGCAGTCTTGGTTCTCAACCCCGGTCTTTGTCCGCCCCGGACAAAGACCCGGATACGTCTTCAGATTCAGATACGCATGTAAAGGATAAGGAAGTGTTTCAGCAAGATGATATGCTGGCCAGGCTGGGCAATGACCATGACCTTGTCCGGGAAATCCTGGGTCAGTTTCTTGAAGAGATGCCTGAGCGCATTGAGCAGCTCAGGCTGGCCGCAAAAAAAGGGGATTTACGTAAAGTTCACGTGAACGCGCATACCATCAAAGGGCTGGCCGCGAATATATCAGCCCTTGATCTCAGCCGGATTGCCTTTGAACTGGAAAAATACGCAAAGGATAATAATCTTCAAGGCGTCCTGTCAGCAATGCCGCAACTGGAAAAGAAAACGGCCCTTTTGAAGACTGCCCTGGAGCAATACCTGAGTACTGGACAGTAAGCGCCTTTCTGGCTAACAAAGTGTCAGATAAGGACTTTTTCAACACGTTGCCAACCTTTCCTGCTGTTCACTTTCTCTGGCAATGATTGTAGTTATTCCCCCTTCATTCATTTCAGCGTATACCGCAATTCGGGAAAAATCTGGCCCCCGCATCCGTCATCCCGGACTTGATCCGGGACCGGCATGGCAGTTAAAGCAGGTCGTTGCCTTGTTCTGTCATTCCGGCGAAGACCGGAATCCAGAAGCGAACAGGCTGGTCTCTAATTTGGGGGCTGCTTATAATAAACGGATAATTACGATAACATTTAAAATATCTTTATGACAGTAATATTTAGAAGCTTGTTTTTCCTGATTATTGCCTTTCTGGTCTCCGGTCCGGGTTCTGCCTGGCCCCAGAGTGGGGAAGGACCTGATTTGTCTGATTCCGGGTTTCTTTCGTCCGGGCTTGTTTCTGTTCACTCCGAACTGGATCTTACTCCCCGGGAGATAGATTTCTTAAAGAAACATCCGGTAATCAGAGTCGGCAATGAAGACGACTGGCCTCCTTTTGATTTCAGCCAGCACGGAGAACCCCGGGGATATGCTATTGAGCATCTGGAGCTTCTGGGGGAAAGGCTGGGTATATCCTTTGAGTATCTTAACGGCTATACTTGGGCAGAGCTGCTGGAGCTTTTCAAGGATGGCCGCATAGATCTTTTGCCTTCCCTGTGGCATTCTCAGAACAGGGCCGAGTATATGCTTTTTACTGAGCCGTTCCTGGTCCTGCCTTATGTTATTGTTACCCGTTCCAATGATTCCAGCATCCAGCACTTTAATGATCTTTATGGAAAGACAGTTGCCGTGGCCAGGGGATATGTGCAGGAAGAAGTCCTTGAAGATCATTATCCAGAGATAAATCGCTATCCGGTGGACAACGTTCTGGATGGGCTCAGGGCGGTGAGCTACGGCCACGCAGACGCATATATAGGTTATCACGGCAGCGTCTCCTACCTCATGGCTTCCAAATTCCTGTTCGATCTGAAGATTGTGGGAGAAACCAGGGTTCCGGAACTAGGTCCTCAGGGACTTTATATTGCAGTCCGTCCGGACATGGAGCCATTGAGGGATATTCTTCAAAAGGCAATGGATTCTCTGCCTGAAGAGGAAAAGATCAGACTGAGTGAAAAATGGATGGTACTGGATCAGCCTGCAGGTCCGGAATTTACCGAGGAAGAAAGACTCTTTCTGCTGGAAAATCCTGTTTTGAAGGTGGACAATCTGCAATACTGGGGTCCTTTTAACTTTAACGATGACGGCGTTCCCCGAGGCTTTTCCATAGATTTTATGGAGCTTGTTTCAGACAGGACCGGTATAGAATTCGAATATGTCAGCGGACCCACCTGGAATGAGTTTATGGTCATGCTCCAGTCAGGGGATATTGATATTTTGTGTGATGTGGTCAGAACTGAGCAAAGGGAACAGACCATTGCCTTTACCAAGCCCTATTTTAATATTTTTTCCGGGATAGTGGTAAAAAAGGGAGAGCAGGAAGGCCTTACCGGATTAGATGACCTGGCAGGTAAAAGAGTTGCCGTGCCCCAGACTTTTTATTATCAGGAAATCCTGGAAGAGAATTATCCTGACATCCAGGTCCTGCCTCTGGAAAACTCCCTGCAATGCCTGGAGGCCGTATCCTCGGGCAGGGCGGACGCGGCGTTTTCTGAAAAACCCGTGTTTGATTTTCTCATTAACAGACATTTTCTCATGGATCTTACCAGCATCTCCTTTGTCGGGTCAGATAAACTGCAGCAGACCTCGGTGGCTATGGGTGTAAGAAAAGACAGACAAGTTCTGCAGAGCATTCTTCAGAAATCCATGGACTCTGTTCCCCAGGAAGAAATTGACGATCTGCGTGATAAATGGCTTAAATCTGCAGACATAGAGGAGCAGACCAGCCTGAGTCTGTCAGCAGAGGAGAGGGCATATATTAATACTCAGGATTCTGTTTCCATGTGCGTTAATCCGTCCTGGCTTCCTTTTGAGGAATTATCAGCCACAGGAAGATACAGCGGGATGGTGGCCGGCATGATGAACATGCTTGAAAAAAGGATTGGAGTACCTTTTGAAGCCAAGACCACAGAAAGCTGGGAAGAGAGCCTGGAATTTTTTCAGTCCGGAGAATGCCAGGTCCTGACCACGGCCCAGAATTCCGGCCTGGAGCGCGGCGACCTGCTTTTATCCAAGCCATATCTGGAATCAATCACTGTTATGGTCACCAGGGATGATTATGCCTATATACCCGATATGCAGTCCCTGGCAGGGATTACAGTGGCCATGGTTGAGGATGATCCAGTCATGGCATATATCCGGGCAAATTATCCTGAGCTGGACATTGCGACGTTCAGCAGTCTGGATGAAGCTTTAGTGAGCGTTTCCAAAAATGAAGCCCAGGCGGCAATCGGGAATATGCACCGGGTCAGTTCCAAAATCCATGACCTGAATCTGTATGATTTAAAAATAGCCGGGCAAACACCTTATAAGGAGTTTTTCAGGGCAGGGATCAATCCTGATGAGCCTCTGCTGAGAAGCATAATGGATAAGGCCATAGACGACCTCACGCCCGAGGAGGTAAGCAGTATTGTCAGGCAGTGGGTTTCCATCAGATACGAACAGCCTGCCGATTATACTCTGGTCTGGCAGATTGGCCTGGGAGCCGCTTTTCTGATTTTACTATTCATGTACTGGAACAGGAAGCTGTTTATGCTTAATCAGGAGATTGCCCGGGCCCATGAAGATCTTGAGGTAAAGACCAAAGAACTGGAAAAATTGTCAACCACGGACAGTCTGACCGGGGCGTACAACCGGATGAAGATAGAAGCGATTCTGGATGATGAAATCGCCAGGGTAAACCGCTCCGGTGATGAACTGTCCATGATTATGCTGGATTTAGACGAATTCAAGATGATTAATGATACTTATGGGCACCAGGCAGGCGATCATGTTCTGCAGAAAGCAGCTGAACTGCTGCAGGATAATATCCGCAAGACCGATTCCCTGGGCAGATGGGGAGGCGAGGAATTCATGATTATCTGTCCTCATACCGGGAGCAAAGGTGCCTGGCAACTGGCAGAAAAGCTGCGCCTGAAGATGATGTGCGCTGATTTTGGCCGTGCGGGCAAGGTCACGGGAAGTTTCGGGGTCAGCCAGTATGTTCCCGGAGAGGATGTGGATTCACTGCTTCGCCGGGCTGACCAGGCCATGTACAGGGCCAAGGCCGGAGGAAGAAACAGAACCGAACTTAATGAACCCGCAAAGGAATAGCAGTTTTCTGAAAAGGTTATTGTTTATTCGCAATTAGTTGTCTTATTTTTTGGCCAGCCATGGGTTCTGTGGCTGGCCAAAAATACGGTGAACAGATTTATATAATTTAACGGTAAATCTTTATCAGACTGCCCTAAATCTCCCAATTGCTGCGTTGCTACAAAAAGTTCAAACTCTTACGTATCCTAAATACGCTGCGACCTTGAACTTTTTT
>JBKHCI010000089.1:0-7070 GCA_046541915.1 Desulfonatronovibrio sp.
TTCCATGGCCAGGGCGGTCATGGCAATAACAGGGATATTCTGATTTAAAGATCCGGCCTCCCCTCTGCGTACAGCTTCTGTTGTTTCAAAGCCGTCCATCTGCGGCATATGACAATCCATAAGAACCAGGATGTATTTTTTACTGGAAAGCAGATTCAGAGCTTCCCGGCCGTTATCGGCGGTATCTATATTATTCCAGCCGATTTTTTTTAAGATTGCTTTGGCGACAATCTGATTGGTGTGGTTGTCTTCCACCAGCAGGATGTCCCGGGCAGAGTCAGAAGTATCGTCAATTTTTTCCTGTACTGAACCAGTGATCTGCTGGTGGTCAGCTTCCGGAAGGTCCTTTCTGGACCGTTTTTCAAACGCCGCGGTAAAGGTAAAGGTCGAGCCTTTGCCTTCAATGCTTTGGGCCTGAATATCACCACCCATCATCTCAACCAGTCTTTTGCTAAGAGCCAGTCCCAGGCCTGTGCCTCCGTATCTGCGGGTTATTGATGAGTCCAGCTGATAAAAAGGGGTAAACAGTTTGTCTGTTTTATCCTTATTCATTCCAATGCCGGTATCCTGGACTGAAAAACGCAGCAGTACTTGATGTTCGGGAGGATGGTCATCTTTGACTGGATGTTCATTGGCAACAGAGAATCTTATTTCTCCTTTTTCAGTAAATTTTACCGCGTTGCCTATAAGATTGAGCAGGATCTGCTGTAACCGTCCTGGATCACCGTAGAGAAAGGTGTGGACTTTTGGATCAATATCCATATGAATTTTCAGATTTTTTTCTTCCGCCTGGTGCTCAAGTATTCTGATTGTATCTTCAATAGGATCTTTGAGATCAAAAACTTTTTTTTCCAGTTCAAACTTGTTGGCTTCTATCCTGGAGATATCCAGGATGTCATTGATGAGGCCCAGCAGAATATTGCCGCTGGATCTGATAATCCTGGCAAATTCAGTTTGCCGGGGATTCAGGTCCGTATCCAGCAGCAGTCCGGTCATGCCTATTATCGCATTCATGGGTGTTCTGATTTCATGACTCATATTGGCCAGGAATTCGCTTTTGGCCCTGGTAGCTTCTTTCGCCTGATGCAGGGCCTTTCGAAGTTCGTTCTCGGATCTCCACCGGGCCACGGCCATGGCAAAGAGATGGGCCATGGCGCTGATGGTTTTGAGGTCTTCGGAAGTATAGTCATGGTCGGCATTGGCTACCGCGATCTGACCATAAAGCTTGCCTTCGTAGATTGCCGGTGCTGATAGAAAGCTTTTAAGGGGTACATGTCCTTTGGGAAGTCCTCTGGCGGAAGGATGGCTGTCAGGATCGTTGGTAAAGAAAGGTTCACAGGTGTTGAGGCAATGCCCCCAAAGGCCCGGGTAACTGGACTTGCCCCTGGGAAATGAGACTTTTTTGTCATGAACATGACAGGAGGAACTGTCCATCATTGCTGAAAAGGTATGTATCATATTGTCTCTGGTTTCCGGATCAATGGATGAAACAAAGCCGAAAGGGCTGCGGGTAAGCTGCTGGGAGTGCAGCTGAACCTCGTTGGCTATATCGGTCAAGGTGGTGTCAGGCTGAGTCATGGTGCTGGCAATATCCGCCAGGGACCGGTTTACTGAGGCTTCACGCATAAGAGCCTTTTTCGCTTCCTGTAAAGTCTCTTCAGCAAATACCTGCTGCGAGATATCGCTGATAACCAGCAGTAATTGAGGAACCTGTTTTTGATTGGACCGTTTATATGGATGATTTATCAGTCTGCCGACACACTTTACAGGGATGCTTTTTTCTCTGGCAGAGAGTTTGAAATTCAACTGCTTGCCTGTGGGATTTTTGAAAAAAGCCTTGAACCGTCCGTGAAATGATGACTGGTCTGCGGGGATTAAGAATTTTGCCAGGGCCTGGCCTGAAAAGTTGTCCGGCCCGAGACCCAGCATTGATGCAAAAGTTTCATTGGCCTGCAGGATTATTCCGTTTGAGTCTACAGTAAGATAGCCAACCGGGGCGTCATTGTAGAGGCTGGCATATTCATCTCTGGTTTTTGCCAGTTGTTTCTGGGTATCGCGCAGTTCTTCGTTTTGAAGTTCCAGCTCCATCTGATGAACCTGGTAATCATGGACCAGGGTTTTGATTTCTTCCAGAGAAAGGTTTTCCACAGTCGCTGATGTCCCGGCCAGACGTTTTTCAGCGCGCTCCCGAAGGGTTTTTTCGTGCTTGCTGAATTTTTCGATCATGTATGTTTCCTTATCAGGATAAGTGCTTTACCACCAGGAGCATCTGCCAGGCTGACTGTATGCAGGAAGCTCCAGCCTTCTGATTTAGCCTGGATCCGTGAAACCCGCGTAAGCAACAAGTTCGATAATACCAAGTTCACGGATTCAGGGTTTAAGGTTTAAGCTGTGATGAATAGTCCAAGATTTATATCCTGTACCTTGAATCTTATCTCGTTGATTTTTCCAGGTGCTTGGTGTCTGAAATGTCAAAGGCGCTTTCCAGTCTGACCAGGCGTCCGTCCACCCATTCAATGGCTCTGTCAAAACAGTGATACCATTTGCCGGTTTTAGGGTTATGAAATTCCCAGCTGTATATGCCTGTGGGATTGCCTTCACTGTCCAGCAGTTCAGGGTTGGTGCAGAAATCGCAAGGACCTGACCCGTCCTGAAGTACGCTCCAGCATTTCTGGCCGGTAACATCTCCAAAATCACCCCGGCCGTATTTATTGATGAACAGAATTTCGTGAGTATCCATGTCAGCCACATAGATCAGGGCGTTGATGCTGTCCAGGATGGTGGTAAGCCTCTGGTGGGCTGACCGGACCTCCTGCTCGGCTTTGCGCTTTTCAGTAATATCCTCAAATACGGCATAGACCTGAGAAGGCTTGCCGGTTTCGGGTTCCAGCAAAGGGATGGCTGTTATGTTCAGCCAGATATGCTGGTTTTTTTCCGGGTGAAATACTCCTCTGACCACCGGTCCGAATTGTTTTCCAGTGCGAAGAGATATCATGGCCGGATGATCTTCCCCTGAAACCTCAGTGCCGTCTTCAAGAATCATCTGCCAGCGCGGATCCATGGATGTCTTGCCCATCATCTGTTCAGAAGAAAGACCAAGAGTCTTTTCAGCAGCGGGATTGGCCGAAATAATGGTTCCGTCAGCCGCGTGATAAACCACACCCTGGGACAGGGTTTCAAACAGGCGCCGGTGTTTTTCTTCACTGGCGCGCAGGGCTTCTTCTGCCTGTTTGATTTTGGTGATATCCACAAAAGAGACCAGGACCCCGGAATAGACTGAAGGGCCCACAACATAAGGCACCACCCGCATGAGATACCAGCGCCCGTCCAGGGTCTGGACTTCTTTTTCCACCATGCTGTCCTGCTTTTGGACCTGGCCAATAATCTTTATGGGATCAATATTCTGCAGGTGATGGGAGATGTGGGATAAGGGACGGCCTACATCGGTTTCCAGCAGCTTGAAGATATCCGCAACTTTGGGAGAAAAACGTCTGATCTCCATGTTTTCGTCAAGGAGAAGCTGCCCAATCTGGCCTACACTCAGGAGATTGTCCACGTCATTGTGCAGTTCGGTCAGTTCCATGATTTTACTCTGGTATTCAGAGTTGACCGAGTAAAGTTCCTCATTGGTGGATTGAAGCTCTTCATTAGTGGACTGAAGCTCTTCGTTACTGGCCAGAAGTTCCTCGTTAGTAGCCTGAAGTTCCTCGTTGGCTGTCTCCAGTTCCTCCACTGTGGCCTGCAGGTTTTCCCTGGTAAACTGCAGTTCCTGTTCCAGATCATTGATCCTTTCTTCAGCCTCTCTGGACAGATCATAGGTTTGGATACTCTGCTCCTTTGCAGGAGTTTCCTTTTTTTTGACCTCTTCCAGAAAAACAGCCACAAGGGGTTCCTGGCCTTTTTTCTGAGGCAGTGGCCTGATGCGCATGTCCACTATTTTATGATCATTATGCTGACTCAGGCGGATATTGGAAAAATGCAGGGGTTCCTGTTTGCGAAAAACTTTTTGAATGCCTGTGGACAGGGGGATGGCCAGATCCTTGGCCGCCATTTTGGAAATATCCATGGACAGCTTGCCTGGCGGGAGTTTAAAATAGCCCTCGGTATCGCCTATGACATGCAGCAGTTCCAGATGTTCATTAACCACCACAGCCAGAGGAATGTATTCATGGCTCAGGCTGTCCAGAAATCTTTCCAGCAGGCGGTCTTCACCGGGACGCAAAGGTCTGCGGCCGGGCGTAAAAGTTTCTGAATACCCGCGGTGCCGGGGCTTGGGAGTAGGGTGATGTTCACTGGAAATGAGTCCATGATTGACCCTTCCTTTGGTTCTGTAAATTTTCAACTTGTGATCCAGGTTTTCAAAATAATCATTCATGTCCCCGGTAGTCTCACTGGTACCCAGAAGCATAATGCCTCTGGGATTCAGGGAAAAGTTGAAGAATTCAAAAACCTTCCGCTGCAGAACCGGCTGCAGATAGATAAGCAGATTGCGGCAGGAGATCAGGTCAACATTGGTAAAGGGAGGATCTTTGATTAGATTGTGCTGGGCAAAGACCACCATTTCCCGGATATTGCGGGCGATCTGATAGCTGTCTTCCTTTTTGTAGAAGTATTTGGTCAGCAGTTCCTGGGGAATGTCAGCGGCAATGCTGTCCGGATACACTCCATTGGCCGCGAAATGAACAGCGTCCCGGTCAATATCTGTGGCAAATATTTTCAGATCGCAAATATTGCCGGATTCCATCATGTATTCCTTGGCTATAATGGCCAGGGTGTACGCCTCTTCGCCAGTGGAGCAGCCCGCTATCCAGAACCTGCTTTCCCGGTTCTTATCTTTTTTCAGTATCTCGGGCAGGTATTTCTTCCGGAGTTTTTCAAAAACCTCCCGGTCCCGGAAAAACCGGGTTACGCCGATTAATAATTCCCTGAACAGGGTGGCTGATTCTCCGGGGTAATTCTGCATATAGGCCACATAGTCCCGGATTTCATCTATGCGGTTGATGGACATTCGTCTTTCAATGCGCCGGGTTACAGTACTTGGTTTGTAATAGGTGAAATCAACCTTGAATTTTTCGCGCAGGATGGAAAATATTCTGCTCAGGGCGTCTTCGTCACTGATTACTGTTTCAGAACGCTGTGATTTGGTCACAAAAGGATGCTTGGCAAAAGAAAGCAGCTGTTCCGGCATTTCATCTGGGGGCAGGATAAAGTCTACCAGACCGGTGGAAATGGCTGCCCTGGGCATGCTGTCGAACTTGGCGGAATCCTCGCTCTGGACCATGGCCATACCTCCGAATTCCTTGACAGCCCTGACTCCGCGCATGCCGTCGCTTCCGGATCCTGACAGGATTACAGCCACAGCCTTTTCTCCCTGATCTTCGGCCAGTGAACGCAAAAAAATATCAATAGGCAGGTTAATAATTCCCCGGACATGCTCCTGATCATCAAGCAGGAGTTTTCCGTGGAAAATGGTCAGATTTTTTTTGGGAGGGATGAGATAAATATTGTCTGGTAAAACCCGCATGCCGTCCTCGGCCCGGTGTACCTTCATTCTGGTTTTTTTGGACAGAATTTCCACCATCAGGCTTTTGTAGTCAGGGGAAAGATGCTGGATTACGATAAAGGCCAGTCCACTGTCCGGGTCCATGCCCGAAAAAAAGGATTCAATGGCTTCCAGTCCCCCGGCAGATGCTCCTACTGCCACGTAAAGGGAGGGGATCCCGGTTTCTTTATTGCCCGTGGATTTGGCTTGAGTGTGTTTTTTTGCGGGAGGTGAAGATTTCCTGGCCATAGGATAACCTCTTGTTATTTTTCAGGGTTTAAAAATTAAATATTTACGGCGGTTAGAAGCGCTTCACCCGGGTGGACCGGGACCGAACCCGCGAGTAACAGGAGAGATTGCCGCGCTCGAGGACTCCCTCGCAATGACAGACGGGGTTGCGCGATACCTGTCATTGCGAGGGAGCAAAGCGACCGAAGCAATCTCTATAGCAAAACCGTAATATTTTGAATTTATGGTATAAACGCTCTAAATTACTTAGAAGATTTAAGGAACTCAATCTGAAAGACATATGGACTATGCTCGAAAAGGTAGCATGAACCAGCTTTTCAGGTCAAATGCCATGTTGTGCTTTGGGCCGCTTTTTCAGGGCTCTTTTGTCCGTTTTCCAGGTTAAAATCACCCGGCCCTGTTTTGAATGATGAGTCCGGTCATGATCAGGACCAGGCCGATAATGGTTGAGAGGAGTATGGTTTCTCCCACCAGAAAATAAATAAAAATCAGAGACAGAAAAGGTGACAGATAGATCAGGTTGCCTACCTGGGCTGTTGTTCTGGAGAGCCTCAGCGCCATGAGCCAGAATACAAAAGTTATTCCCATTTCAAAGATTCCTACATATAAAGCCCCGTATAATCCCCTTACGTTCTCAAAGCCGAAGGTGGTGACCGTAGGCAGGAAAACGGCAATATATATAAGCCCGGCTCCAAAATTTAAAAACAGCTTCAAAACAGGGTCCATGTTGTCTTTTGTATTGTAAATCCAGTAAAGGGCCCAGATAATTGTGCTGCCCAGGGCCAGGGCCACTCCCAGGGGATTGGAAAATTCCATGTCCAGAAGATTGCCTCTGGTGGAAATAACCAGGGTGCCGCTGTAGCTGATGATAATAGCCAGGATCTGCAATCGGTTGATGTTCTGTTTCAGCAGCGGGATAGACAAAAGGGCCAGGGTGATCCCCCATGTGTAATTGAGGGGCTGGGCTTCCTGAGCCGGCAGAAGGTCATAGGCCTTGAACAGGATCAAATAGTAGAGAAAAGGGTTTAAAAACCCCAGGAGAAGCGAGGATCTGAGATTGGCCCAGGAGATAAGTTTCCAGAATCCAGGTCCGAAAAAATACAGGCACAGTCCCCCCAGAACCAGGGTGGAGGTCAGGCAGGAGTAGAAAAGCAGCTGCACATGATCCAGATAGCGCAAAGATATTTTAAAGGCTGAGGCCACGGTTGACCAGATGGCCACGGTGAGCAGGGCGTACAGGTATGCTTTTTTCTGACTGGTCATAGACAGTTTGGGGGTT
>JBKHCI010000090.1:0-6960 GCA_046541915.1 Desulfonatronovibrio sp.
AAAATTGAAACCTGATCAGGGGAATTTTCCTGTTTGATAGTTTTTTCGGCAAGGTATATAGTTAATTATAACTTTTTGTAACCAGCAGATGTGCGCCAGGTTGAGATGATTCCTTGTTGGCGCACATAATCAAGCAATGGCCGGTAAAGAACAATTTAACCCTTAACTCAGACGGACATTATAACAATGAATGAAATAACTGTGCCTGACATAATAAAAAGTAAGCATAACAAGAAGTTGGCTATGGTTACTGCCTATGACTATTCCATGGCCCGCCTGGTGGATCAATGTGATATTGACATGGTACTGGTGGGCGACTCCCTGGCCATGGTAAGCCTGGGCCAGGAAGATACTCTGTCTGTGGGCATGAAGGAAATGCTGCATCATGCCAGGGCGGTTACCCGGGCTGTCAAAAAAGCATTAGTGGTTGCGGATATGCCTTTTATGTCATATCAGGCAAGCCTTGGCAGGGCAGTGCTCAATGCCGGAAGATTTCTCAAAGAAGCAAGGGCCGGAGCAGTCAAGATAGAGGGAGGATCAGCTGTCGTCCCCCAGATAAAGGCCATGGTTGAAGCTGGAATACCAGTAATGGGCCATCTGGGATTGACGCCTCAGAATATAGCTAATTTTGGCGGTCACAAGGTGCAGGGCAGAGGAGAATCCGGACCGCTTATTCTGTCCCAGGCCAGACAGCTTGAGCAGGCCGGCTGCTTCAGTCTGGTTCTTGAGGCTGTTCCACCTTCCCTGGCTGAACAAGTGACCAAAGCTTTAAATATCCCTGTGATCGGGATAGGGGCCGGGCCTGACTGCGACGGGCAGGTTCTGGTTATTAACGACCTGCTGGGCATGGATGAGGATTTTTCACCCAGATTTGTCAAAAAATATATAGATCTTTCCGGTATCATCAAAGAGGCGGTTTTATCCTACAGCAAAGAGGTCAAATCAGGTGTTTTTCCAGGCAGAGAGCATTGTTACAAGGATTAGCCGGATAAAAATCAGGGAGCGTACAGTATGTCCAGAGTAATAATTATAGAAGATTCAGTTTTTCAGAGGAGCATAATCAAGAAGATTGTTCAGGAGGCCGGACACGAGGTACTTGAGGCTGAATCAGGCAAAGAAGGGCTGAGAAAGATTGAGGATTATCATCCTGACTTGATTCTTCTGGATCTGCTTATGCCTGATATTGATGGTTTTCAGGTACTTAAGATTCTGAAAAGCAAGCATAACAAGACCCCTGTGGTGGTGATAACCGCGGATGTTCAGCAAACCACCAGGCAGCAATGTATGGAGGACGGAGCCAGGCAGATTGTCAACAAGCCGGTTGACGCTTTGACACTAACCGGCATTATTAATGAGATACTGGATTCCTAAGGAAGGTTGCAAAATGTTTATCACTGATATGCAAAGAGATGTTCTGACTGAAGTGGTGAACATGGGTGTTGGTCAGGCTGCCAGTTCTTTGAACAGCATTCTGGATACTCATGTTGAACTTAGTGTGCCTGAATTAAAAATTGTGGAGAAGGGAGAGCTGAGTGATGAACTTAGTATCCTGGGAGGCCGCAGTCTGGCCAGTGTTGTTCTCAGGTTTGAGGGTACTGTTCCAGGTCAGGCCGCACTTGTTTTTCCTCCGGAAAGCGCTGTGAACCTGGTTAACCTTCTGATGTCCCAGGAAGGCATGGCGGATTACAGGGACCTTGATGCCATGAAAAGGGAAGCCCTGACCGAGATAGGAAATATTGTGCTTAATGCTGTAATGGGGCATTTTGCCAATTTTCTGAAGCTCAATCTTGATTATTCCATACCGGATTTCATGCTGGAATCAGATCTCAATGGTATTTTTCATCTGGATAGGACGGATAAGGAATATGTCATTATTCTTGCGAAAACTCATTTTGTGATGTCTGAGCATTCTATTGGCGGAGATATTCTTCTTTTCTTCGGTATAGACTCCATGAAAAGTCTTGCTCAGGCTATTGAAAATATAATCAATAAAAAATAGAGCAGTTTAATGACGCTTATTAACAGCAGTAAAAAATTCTGGATATTAAACCGGCTTCCCCTGGGAATATTTATTCTGGACAGTAACTACCGGATCATTTTCTGGAACAAGATTATGCGCGAGTGGACCGGGTTTGAAGAAAAATCCGTTCTGGACAAAAATTTTCTGGATATTTTTCCTGAGGCTGACAAACCCAAGTTTCAAAAAAGGATCAATCCTATTTTTGAAGGCGGCCCCCCGGCCATTTTTTCTTCTCATCTGCATGGATATTTTATTCACCTCAAGACGCCCGCGGGTAAGCCCAGACTGCAGAATACAACGGTTGCCGGGTTTTCTGATGAAGACGGTTTGTGTTGTCATGCCCTGTTTACCCTTCAGGATGTTACAGAACTTAACGCCAGGATACTGGAGCTTAGGGACGTCCGGGATCAGGTGGTTGATGAACTGAGGAAAAGAAGAGAAATTGAAGAGAGGTTAAGGAAGGAAAAAAAATTTGTTTCCCTTCTGCTGGATACAGCCAGGGCCCTTATCATACTTCTGGACAGGCAGGGCAAAATAATAGTTTTCAACCGTGCCTGCGAAGAACTTACAGGGTATGACTCAAACGAAGTTGAGAATGTCAAAAATTTGGATTTTCTGCTGTCTGCTGAAGACGCGGAAATAATCAGCAATTTTTTCGGAAATAATTTAGAGTCCATACCTGATGAACATGAAAACTACTGGCTTACCAGAGACGGGAAGAAACGCCTTATTTCCTGGTCCAATTCCATTGTATATGATGAAAATGGAAATCCAGAGTATGTTCTTGGCACTGGAATCGACATTACTCACGAGCGTCAGATGCAGGATAAAATCAGACATATGGCCATGCATGACGCCTTGACCGGTCTGGCCAGCAGAAACATGCTTCAGGAAAATATGGCCAGGGATATTGCCAGGGCTGAACGTCATGGGACCAGGATCGCGGTTCTTTTTCTTGATCTGGATGGATTTAAGGAGGTTAATGACTCTTACGGCCACAGTGCAGGCGACAATATCCTGCAGGAAGTGGGGCAGAGACTTAAACGAGTGGTCAGGGCTTCTGATACAGTGGCCAGATTTGGCGGAGATGAGTTTGTTGTTGTTATACCCGAGATCCATGATTACGAGGACGTTATAAAGGTTTGCGACAAGATTTTCAGCGAGCTTTCAATCCCTTACCATATTGGCAGGGAACAATGCAGGCTGGGGGTCAGTATCGGCATAAGCATGTATCCGGATGACGGTACTGATCCAGAAAAAATTATAGGGCAGGCTGATAAGGCCATGTATCAGGCAAAAAGCACGGGAAGAGGAAAATACTGTTTTTACGGGACAGGTGAAAACCAATGCGGCTGATACTGCAAAGGGTCAAATGGGCCAGGGTTATGATCCGGGATCAGGTGGCAGGCGAGATTGAAGAAGGCCTTATGGTCCTGGCTGGTTTTTCCGCTGCAGACGTGGAGCTTGCCGGTACCAGGGTCTGGAAGGTTATGCAGGACAAGCTTATGGGCCTGAGGATCTTCGCGGACAACCAGGGCAAGTTTAACCTGAGCGTTGAAGATATCCAGGGCAAAATCCTGCTGGTGCCTCAGTTTACTCTTTACGCTGATTGCCGCAAAGGACGTCGCCCTGGATTTACAGGTTCAGCTCCTTATGATCAGGCCAGGGCGCTGTTTGACAGATTCGCCGGGGAATTAAAAGAGAGGTGGCCTGGAGTGGAACTGGGTGTATTCGGGGCTGAAATGCAGGTAGAGCTGAACAACTCCGGGCCAGTGACCATTATTCTGGACAGTGATGATTTTCAGTAAAGCTGATGAATATCAAATCCTATAAAGCCAGCCCCATTTACCAGGACAACAGCCTAGCTGATTTTGAGCTGTTTTCTGGCGGGCGCGGTTTCAGACTGCTGGGCCGGTTCAGGGACAAGTTTTTTCAAAGCGTTAAAGCAACCCTTAAACAGAACCCTGGATGCCTGCCTGTCCTGCTGGGCAGCGGAACCAGAGAATACCTGGAATTTGTCCTGGATACATATCCAGGCCCGGTGGCCATTGTGGATAAGGAAGAAGAACTTATTCAGGCAGCCGGAACAAGACAGATTATTGATCCGCACAAAAACCGGATATTATTTGTAAACTCTGATTCAGTCCATGACGTCCTGGCCAGGCTTACCACCTGGCAGGCAGAAAATCAGGACAGCCCTTTTCTTCCCATTGTAATTCCATCTTATCTGCGTCTTGATCAGGAATACTACAAAACCATCACCCAAAATCTCAAAGCCAGCAGAAAGTACGACTTCTGGGCAAAGGCGAAATATCCCCGTTTTCAGAATGAAAAGCCCAGAATACTGCTTATTACCACCAATTATTTTCTTATGGGGGAGATAATCGCGGCCTGCCGGCGCCAGGATATAGCCCATCACTTTCTTAATCTGGGCAATCAGGAACTGGGAACAGAAGAATTTGTGCGCGATTTTCTCCAGGCAGTTATTGAATTCAAACCTGATTTTGTTTTTACCATTAATCATCTCGGCCTGGACCGAGAAGGTGTGCTAATTGACCTGCTGGCCAGGATGGAACTTCCTCTGGCTTCCTGGTTTGTGGACAACCCCCATCTTATCCTTTACCTGTATGAAAATCTAAAAAGCCCTTTATGCTCTATCTTTACCTGGGATTCGGATAATATCCAGAGCCTTAAGTCCCTGGGATTTGAAAAGGTGTTTTATCTTCCCCTGGCTACGGACAGCCATAGATTTTCAACCGGGAAAAGCCTGCCTGGTTTTGGTTTTGAGGCCAGAGATGTCTCTTTTGTGGGCAATTCCATGGTTCATAAGGTGGCCATCAGGCTGGAAAAAGTCAGGGCGGCTGATAAGAGTGGTCTTCTGGTAAAGAACTATAAAAAGGTGGCCAGATCCTTTGTTAGCAGCAGCCAAAGCCTGGTTTACCCGCTGCTTGAGCAGGATTTTCCTGAACTGATTGCCAGCTTTGAGTCCCTTCCCAGCATTGAGTCAAAACTTGACTTTGAAACGCTGGTAACCTGGGAGGCCACCAGGATTTACAGAAAACAGTGCGTGGAAGCAATTTTGCCTTTTAAGCCGCTTATTGCCGGAGATGATGGCTGGAAAGAAACGTTCAGGCCGGGAAAAGACTGGGACTACCATCCAGAACTAAATTATTATGCGGACCTGCCGGGATTTTATCCCCATGCCAGGGTCAATTTCAATACCACCAGCGCTCAGATGAAAGGGGCGGTGAACCAGAGGGTTTTTGATGTCCCGGCCTGCGGAGGCTTTTTAATTACAGATTACAGAAAGCAGATTGAAAATCTCCTGGAGCCCGGCACGGAAGTTGTATATTACCGGGATCAGGAGGAGATAGGTGAATTGATCACTTATTACCTGAATCACGGGGATGACAGGAGAAAGATTTCAGAGCTGGCCAGAAAGAGGATTCTGGCTGAACATACATATGATCACAGGCTCCTGGAACTTTGCCTGGCAATGAAGAGGATATATGGCTAAACCCATACTGGTGCTGCAGATGCAGAGAATGGGGGATCTGATTCTGTCATTTCCCCTTTTTTTGTGGCTTAGAAAAACTTATCCGCAAAGACCCATCCATGTAGTCGCGGAAAAGGAGTTTTATAAAGGTCTGGTGGGCCTTTCTCCAGAGGTATTATATATCCCCTGGCAGGGCCGCGCCCATGTTTTAAAGAATGAGTATTTTCTGCTGATAAATTTAAGTCACCGTCCTTCAGCAGCCTGGCTGGCAGGCAGGGTAAAGGCCGGCGAAAAAATCGGACCTTACAGCGGCAATGATGAAACTCTGCGCGTGGCCGGCCAATGGCAGCTTTACCGCTCCAGCATTGTTCATAACAACCGCTATAACCGGTTTCACTGGGCGGACCTGAACGCCCTGGATGTGGTTGACCCTGGAATGATTGCCAGAACCAGGTGGAATGCGCCTGCTGTCAGACCCGGAAACAGAAAAATAGGTATTTTTATCGGGGCCAGCGATAAGCTGAAACGTCCCAGATCTGAATTCTTTGCCCTTTTGTGCAAGGAACTCATCAGGAGGCAATATCAGCCGGTTATTCTGGGAGGACCTGATGAAAAGGCCCTGGCCGGGCAGGTAATGAAGCTCTGTTCTGTCAAGCTCCTTAACCTGACCGGAAAATTGAGTCTTTCCCAGCTTGGAGCTCTGTTTAAGAATCTGGGCCTGCTCATTACCCCTGACACAGGTCCCATGCACCTGGCCGCGTGGATGGGCCTGCCCATCCTTAATCTGTCCCTTGGACCGGTAAATCCCTGGGAAACAGGGCCTTATCAGCCCGGGCATGCAATTATGCGCTCCAGCATAAGCTGTTCTGGCTGCTGGGAATGTATTCAGAAAACACCGTTATGCGTGGATACTTTCATGGTCAGGCAGGTTGTCCTGCTTATGGAAAGGATGCTTTCCCGGAGCAGGTCTGGCCTGGAGGACGCTGATTTCAAGGCAGTCAATGTCTTTGCCAGCGGCCGCAGAAAAGGGCTTTACAACCTTGATCCCTGGAAGATGCAAGATTCCGCGGCTACTTATCTGTCTTTGTTCTGGCAGAGTTTCTGGAAATATCAGTTCGGCCTGGACAAGCCGGCCCAGTTTGTTAACAGCGCCAGGCTTCTGGGGAAGAAATATCCTTTTGTGATGGATAAATTCAGGCACAGCGCGATTATTTTTATCGCTCAGCTAAAGTCCTCTATCCAGAAAGGCAGGTTGCCTGATTCAGATTTCTGGAAAACATCTCCTCCATATTTCCGCCCCTTTGTTGGTTATACCCATCTCATGTGGCAAAACCAGGATTACTCCACGTCTTCATTTTCCGCTTCCATAAAAATGCTTCAGGATCTGCTGGATATGCTGCCGGACAGGTAGTTTTCAAAGAAAAAAATCAGTAACTGTTCACCA
>JBKHCI010000014.1:0-25285 GCA_046541915.1 Desulfonatronovibrio sp.
GGAAAGCGATTTCGGGGCGCGCATAGTCTTAACCTTTAGAGCTGAAGACATGGAAGTTTTTAAGGCTAAGTAAAGCAAATTCCTTGATATTCAATATGTTCGGCAGGTCTTGATAAAAACCGGTGCCCCTCAGCAATCTGAAAAAACTGACTGATACTTTCCCTATTGACTGGAGAAAAAAAATAAGGGAAGCATTCAACCCTTTATCCGCTATTTCAAACGCAACAAAAACAACAGACATTACTCTTGAAATTCATATCCCCCTCCCAGGAGGTGGGATTTCAATATATATACCCGATAATAAATGAAATCATATTTATGAATTTTTTTCCTAAAGAGGAATCATGATGCTTCGTTTTGTTATTTTAATGATAACTCTTATTTTTCAGTTATCTGCTGTTTCTGAGGAAACCCTTGCCGGGTATGCGCCGCAAACTTCAGACAAACCCTCAATAGGGGTGATTCTTCCTTTTTCTTCAGCTTTTGAAGATATTGCTGTTGAGCAGCAAAGGGCCGTCAAACTAGCTTTGGCCCAGTCTGATCTGCAGGTGGATATTGTCTTCAAGGACGGAGGAGCTGACAAGAAGAGCGCTGTAAAGGCGTTTAAAGAACTGGCTGATTCTGAGAACCCTCCCCTGGCTGTAATCAGCTGTTCAAGCTGGGCATCGGATGCCATTCATCCCCTGGCTGCCCAAGAAAACATATTTCATTCAGCAATTGGCAGCGCGGCCATTAACCGAACTAGTCCGGGCCATACCGTCAGATTCACCCTGAATGCTGAACAGGAACAGCGTCAGCTTGCTGAGTATCTGTCTTCGTTTGAGCGCGTAGCTGTCATGGCCATGGATAACGATCTTGGCAACAGCTGGATGAATATGCTCAGGCAGAAGTTTGCGGATAACATTGTCGCAGCACATGTTTACGATCCCCAACAAATGAACATCACTGACAAACTTGATGATATCAGAGACAATCACCCTGATGCCCTGGTACTGATAAGCGCGGGCGAAGCCGCCAGAATAGCCCGGTCAGCCCGAAAGGCAGGCATTCAGGCTCAGCTGGTGGGAACCAGGCCCGTTCAACGCTCTGAACTCCTTGACGCCTCCCATTACACCAACGGTCTTGTGTATACTTATCCGTCCTATAATTCAGAACACCATTTCATCTCTGATTTTCAAAAAACATATGGTGAAGAACCCGCTTTTTTCGGAGTCGAAGCTTACGATGCAGCAACAACCTTAATCCAGGCCCTTGAAAACGGACTCAGTAATCCTGATGAACTTTTCCAGTGGTATGCAGGAAACAAATTCACTGGAGCCCTGGGCCGAATAGAGTTCGACAGAAACGGAGACGCACGGTACCCCTATCTTTACAAAGAAATAAAAGACGGCAAATTCCAGGTTGCTGATTTCCAGTTCCCCATGCTTCTGGAAACCGTCAGACAACAGATAATGGAAACCCTGCGCCAGATGGATAAAAATCTGGCCATTGCCGCTGAAAAGCTATCAGCAGCAGGGCTCAAGGGCAGAAAGGCTGAAGATATCCTGCAGGACCTGTATGAAAGCTTCCCGCACGCCTACAACTGCGTCACGGTTGATGATCAGGGAATTATCGTCAATGTCGCGCCAGATGAATATAAAGAGGTAATCGGGCAAGACATAAGCAAGCAGGAACAGATCATCCGGCTGCACGAAACACGCAAGCCGGTCCTCAGCCAGGCTATTTTAATGGTTGAAGGTTTTGTGGGAATCGATATGGAATACCCGGTATTCAATAAGGACAGGGGATTTACCGGATCAGTAAGCATCCTGGCCAAACCCGGTTTCCTGGGCAGCATTATCTCCCCGAAAATTCATAACTTTCCTGTTGAAATATTTGTTATTCAAAAAGACGGCACCACTATTTATGATATCAACCAGGAAGAAATCGGAAAAAATGCCTTTGATGATGAGATATATAAAGATTATCCATCTCTTATTGAAACGGCAGAAAAAATGGTTGAGCAATCACAAGGCAAAAACAGCTACAATTTTCAGGACAGATTTATGGACCAGGCTGTAGATAAATATATAATCTGGACCACTATCGGGCTGCACGGCACAGAATACCGCCTGGCTTTGACCTGGTCTGAACATGAGCTGCAAATGACATCTTCAGAGTGAATAAGACTTTGCCCGGAAAGGCACCAATGTTTTCAGACTCCCGCAAGTTTCGCTGATCAAAGATACTCAAATGTAAAAAATATGAATTTCACAATAAACCACGATGTATCCAGGTCAAATCTGCCCTGTCCACTGTGTTTTGCAGCATCCCAACCGTTTTTCAGCGATAAAAACCGGGACTATAATATCTGCGGAATATGCGCCCTGGTCTTTGTACCTCTTGAGCAGCAGCTGCCACCGCAAGAAGAAAAAAAGAGATACCTGGAACACAACAACGACCCTGACGATGTGAGGTATCAAGACTTTTTATGGCCTGTGGCCAGGGAGGTCCTGCAAGATCACGCAGCCCCTGCTTATGGCCTGGATTTTGGCTGTGGAACAGGTTCTCCACTGGCCGGGATGCTGGAAAAGCACTGCCTGAACATGGATGTCTATGATCCGTTTTTCGCTCCGGACGAGAAGGTATTTGAAAAAAAATACGATTTCATCACCTGCACTGAAGTGGTGGAACACATGAGCGCGCCGGGAAAAGATATCCCAAAGATATGGAATATGCTGAGGACCGGAGGAGGTCTGTATATCAAGACCCAGTTCAGGATCCCAGATCATGTTTTTGCCAGCTGGGCCTATACCCGGGACAACACACACATAGCTTTTTACACTGAAGAGACCATGAAATGGCTGGCCGGCTTTCTGTCAGCAGACATTGCCCTGCCGGGCAAAGGTGTAACCGTGCTTAGAAAAACATTTTGAGAAAACAAAAAATAAAAACATCCTGCTTTTTGGGCAGGGTACAATTTCCAGAGACGACTCCCCAAAATACAAAGGCCGTCTGATATCAGACGGCCTTTGTATTTTGGGGATTGGTCCAGAATAGCCTATGTTCCTGGACCTTTATCATATTATTGAAAATCTCCTGATTGCTGCGTCACTACAAAAAATTCCAAATTTTACGGTTCTGCCTGTATAGAGATTGTTTCGGTAGCTGCGCTCCCTTGCAATGACAGGCATTGCGTAGCCACGTCTGTGGCTGTCAGCTGTCATTGCGACATGAGCTATTAATGGCAACTCAAGTGAGTGACGGACTGACGCTTTTAATTTTTGAACAGCCTGCTTGGTAAGTACTTTTTCAAGCTGTTACATCAGAATATTCTGATCATGTACATCTCTTCTTGCGTAACTCCCATTCCTGAACATTTTCCTGGTGAACCACCTCTTCATATCCGGTCAACATGGACTTGGTATGAGCCAGAATGGTATGCCCTGTAGTGGTCATATAGACATGAACCACCAGAAAAGCCAGGAAAGCAAAAGCTCCGGCCGTATGCAGAAGGGCCACCGTGGAAAGCTGCCAGTCCCATCCCATGTCAGGCCATTTATTGTAATAATAATAAAGAAAACCGGTTATGATCTGGAAAGGCACCAGAAAAGTAACAATACCAAGATAAGTGAGCCTCTGCAGGGGGTTGTGCTTGGCTCCTTTTGTTTTGGGGACGGGGTGAGGCTTACCCTGAAAAATACCCACTGAATAATAGATCATGACCTCAAAAAGTTTCTTAAAGGTGGGGATGTACTGTTTCCATTCCGAGGTGGTCAGCATCCAGAAAACAATGAATACGTAAAGAATCAGCCAAATCCAGGCGCAGTAATTGTGAATGGTGAAGGCTGTTTTAAATCCGAACAAAGAGTAAGTGGAATGAATTTCAAACCCGGTCAGAAGCAGCAGAATGATCAGCAATGTTTGGGTCCAGTGCCAGAAACGTTCGAACCGGGTGTATAAATATATTTTTTGACCTTTTTCCATAAATTCCTCCTGAGCTGAATAGAAAACAGATTTAAAAGCCGACTACTGGATACTTGAATTTCAGCCGCCCTGGCCAACTGACATATATATTAAAGTAAAACCACTACTAAAGTCAGTGACTACTTATAATTCTGGCGCTCTTGGCGGCTGCACCTGATTAAATTTTAAGTGGCTGTTGAACATTACTATTCAGCAGGTTATAAACATTTCTGCATTACTTCCTGCGCTTTGAGCTTACAACACGGCCGATGGCGTGAATGGTTACACCAGCGATGGAAAGAGCTACAACAAGCCATCCTGTGATATTGAGCAAGTCGTTTTTGTCCCTGCCAGGCATGTAAAAACCAGCCAGATTGGCCAGCCTCCCATCCCGGCTGTGGCATGAACTGCATTCCAGAGAATCTTCCTTTGGAGCAACCATATGGGTTATGGGAAAGTAATATATAGTTTCCAGGAAATCATATTCACCGCTGAATTCCCGGCCTGTAAAGTCCATAGCGGTTTTAATGGCCGGACCCCATTCAAAGTTCTTCCAGTAAGCACCAGACTCCTTGCTGCCGAACAGATGAACATTGACCACCTCATTGCTTTGGGAGTCATAAGGCTGCTTGGCTTTGTGAATCTTGAAGGGATATATCAGAGAATTTTCCGTGTCAGGACCTCCCAGAGGGTAGTTGATTTTTATGGGCGCTTCTTCAGGGTTGATTTCATCGGGCAGCAGAATATACTCCATGCGTCCGTCAAACCAGTCATATTCAGGAATGACATTGGTTTCCCAGACAAAAGAACCTTTCTTGCTATCATATACATCTTTTCCATAGGGGCCTTTTTCCGCAAAAGGTTTTCCATCTTCATCCATACGCCCGGCGGTTGACCAGTCCCACCACATCTTGGTGGGCTTTTCCCTGGCAAACTCAGGAATGTGACAGGTCTGACATGAGACCACATCGGTGTGGTCGTTGGCTTTATGACCATCCTTATGCGGAGTAAAGGTATGACAGGATACACATGAAATGCGGTCTATCTGTTCATCATCAATGAGGCTTTTATGCTCTTTAACCGCAGGGGTTTTGTAGCATCTGCCCGAAACCTTATGCGCGGTGGTGGTATGACAGCGCACACAGTCAAAATCTCCTCCGTCCGGTGACATATGAACGTCAAGATCTCTGCTGGGCTCGTAAAGGGAAGAATCAAGGTCTCCATGCTTTACGCCGTCACCACCACCTCCGTAAAAATGGCAGCTTCCGCAATTGGCTAAAGTGGGTCTGGCCACTGATTCAGCAACCTTGTTCCAATCTGGAGGATAATAGGTTTTTCCTCCAAGTTTTTTGGGTTCTTTCACGGGATTTCCAGCCCCGGCAGGAAATTTTTCATAGGTTCCAGTGGTTTCATGGCAGACAAGACAATCGACATTTTCTGCTGATGAAAGGTCAAAATTCTTGTCGTCCCATCCGTAACCCGCGTGACATGAGGTGCAACGAGCCTCGTTGCTGTGGATGGATATTCAGAAATTGTTGTAGGTCAGTCCGGCCTTGCCCATCTCCTTATTAGGATCAGCAGGACACATCCACGTCCAGTGAATTGTCTCATGGATCTGCTTGGCAGCCTCATTGTGACAGGATAAACAGGCTGCAGTTACTTCAGGACCAGAGGTGAATTCCTTGTCAAGGGCTTCAAACTCGGAATGATCCGCGGTAATCCAGTGTTCAGGACTCTCAACAAGCTTCCTGGCTTTTGCAGCACCGTAATCAGCGTCAATCTCCTCATCGTCTTCTTGAACGCTCATGGCCGGTCCGGCTATAAACAGCACCAGGAGGACAAAGACTCCCAGCCGTACGCTCCAGATTCGCGTTCTGTTGTGCCCCTCCCAGAATTGTTTCATTCGCCCCTCCTGTCTGAAGATAATTTGAGAAATTTTTATCAGATTAATTTGAATTGATTATAGAGTCAAGGCTGTTGCTGTTTTAATTAAATCTATGCTTACCTGAAAAATTACATTTTTCAGGATGCTTTTCCCATGCAGGCAGGCTTACAAAAGTAAGCAGTTAATAAAGGCCTGAAGTCAGCCGCGCAAAAACTGGGCGTCAGCCTCCGGCAGAGATGGGTTTATGCACATGCCTGAACCGATTTCAAATCCGGCCCTGGTGGTCAGCCTGGGAACCACCCTTAAATACCAGTGCAGATGAGGTTCATTACTTTTGTATCTGGAACAGGAATTAACGGCAAAATTATATTCCGGGCTGCCAAGCTTTTCCCTGAGCACCTTCATGACCAGCTCCAGGCTCTCCGCCATATCCCTTTTTTCAGCCTCGCTGATATCCTTGAAGTCGGCGGCATGTTTCCTGGGAACAACCCAGAGCTCAAACGGAACTTCCGCGGCAAAGGGAACAAACACCGCGAATTTCTGGTTCTCAAAGATCACCCGCTGCCTGTCTTTCAGTTCAAAATCCAGGACATCGCACATCACGCAGCGCCCTTTTTCATCAAAGTATCTCTGCTCCTGATTTTCCTTTTCCCGGATAAACTTGGGCACGATACAGGAAGCCACAAGTTGTGAATGGGGATGGTGCAGAGACGCTCCAGCGGTTCTGCCGTAATTCTTGAAAAGTTTTATCAGGGTCACTCTGGGATCTTCAGATACCAGGGTGTAGCAGTAATGATACATATCCACCACCGCCTGGAGTTCCTGCCTGGTCATATTATACATTTGAAGATCATGGCGGGGGGATTCAAGGATAACCATGTGCAGCCCAAAACCATTGCCCTCAAGATAGATGCCGTTTTCCGAGCGGACATCTTCACCTTCAGTGGTCAGTGCCGGATATTTGTTGTAAACCGCCCTTGCTGACCAGACCTCTTTATCCGGATCCCTGATTTCATGAATAATCCTGGACAGTTTAGCTTCATTGCCGGGGCAGAACGGACAGTCCGGGTCATAGGCGGGTATGTCGACCTCGCAGACTTCCCGGACAAAATCCATGGGGCGCTTCCTTCTGGACGGAGCAAAGATCACCCATTCCCCGGAAAGCTTGTTCTGCCTGAATTTACTCTTCATTATTCCGCCAGGCTCCTCATCTTCAGGGAATAGAACATCTCCAGGTAACGTCTGGTTTCATCGCGTTCCAGGTTGGTAACAAACTTCCAGAAACCATAAATTCTGGAAAAGGACAGAAGCTTATGCGCGTAAAGGCGCCAATTATATTTTTCATCCACTCTCTTAATGCCCTGGGCTGATATTTTCTCCCAGTAGGATGGATCCTCCCTGCACCTGGAAAAAAAGTCAGCCAGTGACTCGGCAGCCTTGTCCCCATGAGTAGGGTCTATATGGAACCCTGAAATACCGTGCTCGATAATCTCCAGAGGCCCTCCGAAAATTGTGGCAAACACCGGCAGTCCGGAGCTCATGGCTTCAACTACAGTCAGGCCGAAGGCTTCAAACAGCGCGGGCTGAACAAACACGCCCCGGCTGTCAGCCACGTAGCGGTAAAGCTCGCCTGTCATATTCTTATCCAGTCTGGCCCCGATCCAGCGAACCTGTTCCTGAAGACCATGCTCTTCAAACAGTTCATGCATCTCGTCAATACCGGCCCTCTCTTCCTCATCACTGGACTCGTCCTTGTTTATGTATCCGGCCACCACCACCAGGTTGGCCAGGTCTCTCAGCCTTTCATTTTCCGCGTACCAGCGCACCAGACTGGGCAGATTCTTTATTTTGTCCAGTCTGGCCATGGTAAAAATCAGAGGCTTTCCCGCGTCAGCAAGACTGCCCCTGGTCTGATGATCCTCAGGACCGTAAATAAAAGTATCCAGTTCTTCATGAAGTTCGTTCAGCCGACGGTCTTTATCATAAAAAGGAAAATATACGTTTTCATCAGCACCCGGAGAAACCACGTTGAACTTGGGGTCAAACACGTCAATGCCTTTAATGACCCGGTAAAGATCAGGCATGGTAAAAGACTGGTAAGTCTCATACTGGCCCACGCTTTCCTCGGTTCCAGCTATTTCCTGATAAGTGCTGGTTATAATAAAATCAGCAGTATTCATGGAAATAAGGTCCGCGGTAAACTGGCTGGAAAACCTGTACTGCGATTCGTTGTCTTTCCAGTACTGAGCGGAAAACAGATACTTGGATTTCTCCAGGGCGTGGGCAATATTACACTGGGTAACCTTGAGTGTCCTGGACATGAGGGATGCCACCAGATTCCCGTCGGAATAATTGCCGATTATCAGATCAGGTCTGGACTTGAGTTCCGCCTGAACCTCGCTGGTTGAGTCCAGTGAATACCTTTCCAGAAAGGGCCAGACATGGAACCTGGATATCCAGTGCTGAACTATCTCTCCGTTGGGATAACGGAAAGGCACGCGCAGTATCCTGGCGTTTCTGGTTCCCACAATGGGCTCAAGGCGCTGATTACAGGTGGTTTCACCGCTCTCTGGAATCAGCCTGCTCAAAACAATAATCTCGGGTTCAATGTCCAGGCCCTGATTTCTGATCTGGACATACATTTCTTTTTCCAGGGCCCTGACCTGATCCAGGATATAAACTATCTGTCCTCCGGTATCTGGCATACCCAGGACATTGGACTGGCCAAAATATCCATGCGGAGAAACAATAACCATCTTAAAGAGCATGGGGATTCTGCTTAAAAAATCAGCCAGTATCCTGGGCGAAGGCGCCTCAAGTATCTCCAGAAGAAGCTCCAGATTCTCAAGGATATCAATAATCTTTCTTCCCCACCCCGGTTCAAACCCAAGGTCTCTCATCTCCCTGGCAATATCATCCCATTGCTGGTCTTTGTTTTTCTTTTTAAGCAGCTTTACAGCCTTGCGTAATGACAGACGCAATTCGCCAAGAGATTCTATGCGGTCATTAAGCATCAGCTGACGGCCCTGGCAGTGATGCACCCGCAGAAATTTATACAGCTTGTCATGACCCTTTTTGTTAGGCTGGAAAAATCTGCCTGCAAGATGTCTGTTTAAAAACTCAACTCCCTTGCCTATGTATGTGGCGTCAGAAAGCCTGGGGAATTCACGGTTGAACGGCTCCAGATCAATCTCCAAAAGAAAGTCATCAGTGGCTGTGGTCCGGTTGACCTGCATTTCCTCGAAGCGCAGATAATCATGGACCTCGATCTCGTCAAAAAGTACGTCTTCCATGTGAAATCTGAAATATTGCCAGGTACCGATATGAGGGCGCACTGAAAGATAGACCCATGGGCTGGAAACACAGGCTACCTGGGCACTTTTAAAAATATCAAAAATGATCTCAGATTCGAACTCAGCGTTTTCCTCCTCCTCAAAAAACTCATTCAACATATCTTCAAGTTCTGAACGTAACAGAAAAACCTTGTCCTTTCTTCCTATATTGCGAAGAAAAAGATAAACAGCCTTTCTGAGTTCAGGACTGTTCACTTCTATCTGATCGGTATCAATCCTCATCATTTTCCTCCAGAAAACCGTAATATTTCATGCCCTCAATAATGCCTTCTGAATATTTTTCAGAAGCAAAATAGACCGTGGGGGTCTCAGGGAGATTCTTCAATTCCGGGCTGTAATTGCCCACTACCACGCTTAAAGTGCTGCCTGAAAGCATTTCCCGGTCGTTGCCCGAGTCCCCTGCCACCAGAACCTTGTTAAAGTCAACTCCCCATTTCATGCACAAATGCCTTATGGCCAGTCCCTTGGAAGCGCGCAGGGGAAGAAAATCCAGGAATTTGCCGTGAGAATGGATTATCTTGGCATGCAGATCATTGCGGCGCATAAGCTTGCGGATCCGGCGGATTCCGTCAAACTCGCCCCGGATAAAATTATAACTGAGCTTGAACTCCCGCTGATTTTCATCAGGCTGAAGCGTGACCCCGGCAATATCCTTCATTATTTCCCTTATTCCTTCAGGCTTCCATCGGTAATTGATATGCCTGCTCCAGCCATGATCTTTAAGAATATTGGGACCATAATAAATTTCACTGCCTACTGAAGTAATCAGCACCTCGGGCACGGGAATGTTCTCATCAGCCAGGATATTCATGGCGCTTTCAAGAGTGCGGCCGGTGGCTACTCCAAAAACAAGACTGTCTTCAAAACGGGTCAGATATTCCAGCAGTTTTTTCAGCGAATCCCTGTTGCCCAGCAGGGTATTATCGATGTCAGCGATAAACACCTTGTCTGATACCGGCAGCTTGCTTTTGATTATGGGCAATCTTGGAGCCGGTTTGGCTCTAGGCGCGATAAGCTTGTACAATTCTTTTATATAGCGTCTGGCATGGGTATTCCAGGCGTAATGTTTTTTCACGCCCCTGGTGCCCGCGGCAGATGCCTTTTTCCAGAGATCCTTGTCCTGGATATATTCCAGAATTGCTTCACCCATTTTTTCTTCATCAAGAGGGTCCACCAGAACGCCGTTTCTGCAGTTGGCCATAATATCCCTGGGGCCACCGTCATCAGTAGCCACCAGAGGCAGTCCGCTGGCCGCAGCTTCAATCAATGTCAGGCCGAATGGTTCAGTCAAAGCGGGATTGACAAACACCCCTCTGGTCCGGGCAGCCAAGCGGAAAAGCTCTGGCACGTCGTCTGCCTGGTGAGTCTTGGGATAGGCTGCCGCTCCATATAAATCATATTTGTCCACATCCAGCAGAATCCTGGTCATGACCTTTTTGGGACCGGGATCCAACTGGCTGATATCCTTCCTGTTTCCAGCGATAATTACCAGGTTGGCCATATTCTTAAGCTGTTCACTGCTCCCGAACGCCCTGATCAGGGTGTTGATATTCTTTCTTTCATCAGGCCTGGACAGAGCCAGAACCATGGGTTTTGAAGGATGCTTGAGAAACCGGTCCAGCTCATCCGCGATGGCCGGGCGTTTCTGGCCGCGCTTGTATGGATAAAATCTTTCCATGTCCACTCCCGGAGGAATAACGCGGATTCTTTTGGGATGGTAATTGTCGTATTCCTGATACTGTTCATCACGTTCCTGGGAAGTGCTGGCCACCACCAGAGAAGCATTGCCCAGGGCCATTTCCTCGGCTTCTATTCTGGTGGATATGTTGTATCTGGATTCAATAGAATCCATGGATCGGCCACTGTTTAAAAGCTTTGCCTTTTTAACCTTGCCCAGGGAATGACCTGTAAAAACAAGCGGCACGCCCAGATGATGAGACAATCTGGCCCCGGCCAGGCCGGCATCGGCATAATGGCCGTGAATTATATCCGGAACCATGCGCAGCCGCCTGAAATATTGAAGGACACGGTCGGTAAACTCATCAAGATACGGCCAGAGAACCTCTTTGCGCAGATACCTGTTGGGTCCGAAGGGAACCCTGACTATATTGGCCTTTTCCTCCAGTTTTTCAATGGTTTTGCCGTAACTGGCATCCACTTTGGAATCAAAAATACTCCTGGTAATAAGATCAACCCGGTCGATTTCAGGTCTTTTTCCCAGGGCCCGGGCGAGCTCCACAACATATTTGACCTGTCCGCCGGTATCGGAATCCCGGCCAAGCTCCATGTCAAAGCCCCGGACAAGGCCATGGATACTCAAGTGAACCAGATAAAGTCCTTTTTTACTTCTTTTTTTAGGCATTCTCCTGCTCCCAGTTTTCTATAACCCGGTCATAAAACTTATTATCATCCGGAATGGCTCCCTGGTTTTCACATATCCTGGCCGCGAAAAAGACTGCCCTGTTGAGCGTCAGCTTCCAGGGCCAGTTCCTTGCGATACCCAGCAGAAAAACAGAACAAAAGGCGTCTCCAGCGCCCACGCTGTCCTTAAACGCCTGCACCCGCGGTGATGGAGCAAACAGATACTCTTGATCTTCCGGAAAAAGCATGGCTCCTTTTGATCCCAGAGTTACAACCAGGCATTTAAGGTCTCTTTTCTTTCTCAAAATTTCCGCCTTTTGTTCCAGGTCCGCGGATGTGTTAATTCCCTCCAGAGAGCATACCCGGCCAAGTTCCTCTTCATTAACCTTGAGATATTCGCACCAGCCCAGGATATCTCTAACCAGTTCCTCGGTCCACCAGGGATCGCGCAGGTTAATGTCACAAAACACGCGAGCTTTTTTATCTCTGGCAAGTTTATGCAGCGTGGACCAGGAAACCTTGTTTCTGGCGGCCAGGGTTCCATGATAAAGAAGCTTGCGGCGCTCCGTCTTGATCAGTCCGGATTCAGGCGTCTGGATATAATCATAGGCTACTTCCTGTTTGATCTCATAAGTAGGTTCGTCATTTTCAATCTTTACCAGGACTTCTCCGGTATCCCGGTGTTCATCTTTTTGAAGCCCGGACACAGACAAAGATCTGGATTCCATGTTTCTGAGCACTTCTCTGCCCGCTCTGTCATTGCCGATCCTGGAAATAAAACAGGGATCAAGGCCCAGTCCCTTCAGATGACAGGCAACATTAAACGGAGCGCCTCCAAGCACCCGGTTTCCATCCGGAAAAACATCAAACAACACCTCGCCAAAAACCAGAATAGAATCAGAAAACTTATTCATATTATTTATTGTACCGGCCAAAAATTATTGAATCAACCATCACTTGTTCTCTCTTAACAGCGTGAAAAAGTCCTTATCAGCCTGTTAAAGAAGGGCGTCCTCAATCTTCGTCCTCATAAAGCCATTTTCTAAAGGCATCAACCTCGCCCTGCCAGTGAATGGAAAATCTTTTCTGTACAAAACCGGAAAAAAGTTCATCAACAAATCCAATGCCCTTTTCCACCAGAAAAACCTTTTCCAGGAGAATGCTGTCCGGATCGTCTCCCTCCTCAAGTTTGGTATCCACTTTAGGGGTCTTTAGTCCGGAAAAGGCAAACCTGGAAGCGTCAACCTCCATAATCCATTCACTTGAATCCTGTTCCACTTTCACCTTGGCCTGGACTACTTTTTTTCCGGTACGCAGGCCTAGCTTTGCTTCTCTGAGTTCGGACATTATTCCCGTGCAGACTGCTTTTTCCAGACTTTCTCCTTCCCCGCCTTCCACTACTATCTTCTGCTCCAGATACAGGGAAAAGTCTTCCCCGTCTGCTGATTTGAATACACCGTTTTGCTGTTCGCTCTTAAACCACAGCCAGGTCAAAAAATCCCGGCCAAGTATAGTCCCCTGCTCTTCTGCCAGCTGCAGATCTGTTTCCATTTGTATTTATCCTCCGTAATTTATTTATACATTAAATCCTGAATCCGTGAAGTTGGTATTTTTGAACTTATTGCTTATGCAGGTTTCGGGGTTTGACAAAAGGGCCGCAAACTGTTTGAGCGACTTAGGCGGACTTAATCAAAATCCTTTAACCATCTGAGTTGACTTAGAAAATAAACAAGGCTCTCCAGCAAAACCTCATCACGCGCAGGGCCTGGATTTTGATTTAGACCGCTTTGAAGCGAGTTTTTGCGGCCCTTTTGTCAAATTCAGAAACCTGCTTTTACGGATTCAGGTTAAATCATCAGCCCGCGTCCGTGATGTCTTTTTTACACAACCAAGTGTCAGATTCCCGGGCAACAAATAAAGAAATCAACTTAACAACCCGAATATAATTCCTTTTTTAAATATCCTGCCAAACTTGTTCCCTGGGAACTGAATGGTCTTATTGCCCGCATTCTTTTTCCAGAGCTGATCAAGGTCGTACAGGTTATCAAATAACGCCTGTCCGGGGCCCAGTTCATCCAGCACTTTTTTATACAGCCTGAGCCTTGCCGCCCTGGGAAGTGACTCCAGAGTACTGCTGAAAACATACTTTCCCTCATCCCGGGTGGCCACAGGAATGTTTTTTAAAAGCCCCTGCCAGTAATCTCCGTCGATCCTGCCAAGCTTCCAGAGACCGGCGATTGATTTCAGGATCCCTGGATTCATTCCTTCTAGAACCGGCAAAACCTCGTGTCTGACCTTGTTGCGGGTAAAAGACACATCTTTGTTGGAGCTGTCACACATATAGTCCTGACCCAGAAGGCGCAGAAAATCCAGAATTTTTTCCCTGGGGGTCAGCAGAAAAGGCCGGACAAGCTTCCTTGCCGGATCAAATCCTGCCATTCCGGAAAGCCCTGGCCATCCGGTTCCCCGGCCAAGTCTCATAATCACGTCTTCAGCCAGATCATTGAGATGATGACCTGTAAGAATATAATCCGCTTTCTGCCTGGCAGCCAGAGCCAGAATGAAATTATACCTGACTGTCCTGGCTGCTTCCTCCAGGCCTGTTTTATTGATCCGGGCATAGGCGGACACATTGCTGCGCCCGCAGATGATGGGAATAGCCAGGTCAGAACATAGCCCGCGCGCGAATTCTTGTTCAGCATGAGCACCGGATCTTAACATATGATTGAGATGAACAGCTGAGATACTTATCCGGGTTCTGACCCGGATTAAATCCATAACCCTGAGCAGGGCTGTGGAATCAGCACCTCCGGAAAAAGCGATCAGCAGTTTTTTGTCCTTTATGCTCTCTCCCAAAAGCCGTTCTGTGAAAGACTGGACATCAAGACAGAATCTGGCCCAGGCCGGAGGAAGGTTTTGCAGTTTCAGGCGCATATATTCCCTGTTATCTGTTTAATGTTAACAGTTTGTTAAAAAAATCCTTACCCAGCAGACTGACAACCAAATTCAGGATCAGGGCTCCAGGGAAAAGCGCTGTAATTCTTCTGGAACCCACCAGTCATTAAAATTATACATTATCCCGGCCGGAGCCGGTTCAATCCCTTTGAACCTGGCCTGCACCACCGGCAGGGAATTTGGCGTGAACAAAAACATGTACGGCTGTTCATAATGCAGGATCTCCTGGATTTCATGATAGGCCTTTCTGCGAACTTCCCGGTCAAAGCTCCTGCGCCCTTTTTCCAGAAGCTCATCCACCCGCCTGTTTTTGTATTGAACAAAATTCAGGCCGTTTTCACCGGTCTGGGAAGAATGCCAGACATTATACATATCCGGGTCCTGGGGAGTATTCCAGGCCAGGAGCACGGCGTCAAAGCGCCCCTTATTCACAAATTCCTTGATAAAAGTAGCCCATTCCACGGTCCTGATCTTAACCTTTATGCCTATCTGCGCCAGGCGGTACTGAAGGATAGTGGCAGCCCTGATTCTCAGATCATTACCCTGATTAGTCAGGATGGTAAACTCAAAAGGCACCCCGTCCTTTTCCAGGACTCCACTTTGGTTCATCCTCCATCCCTGCTCTTCCAGAATATCCAGGGCCAGTTCCGGATCATAGCCGTAATCCTGAATATCATCGTTATATACCCAGGTATCTGGAACATAAGGGCCGATGGTAGGAACGCCCTCTCCCAGAAGAACGCCCTGCACTAGTTCCTCCTTGTCAACGGCGTATGCCAGGGCCTGCCTGACCTTGATATGAGAAAAAAATGGATGCTCCAGATTGTAGCCCAGATAAGTATATCCTGAGGACAAATAGCTGAACTTCTGAAAATTATCCTGCCAGTACTCATCAGTGGTCTGAAAAAGATGCTGCTGTGGAGTGAGACTCATCATGTCCAGGTTTCCGGATTTGAGTTCCAGAAACATGGTAGCCAAATCCGGGACTACTTTATAGACTATTTCATCAATATTGGGCCTGCCCTCAAAATAATCTTCATTGGCCCGCAGAATCACCTGATGCCCGGCGTCCCAGCGGTGAAGACGGTAAGCTCCGGCCCCCACCGGATCCCTGCTGTACTCTGTAGTCAACAGATCTTCGCCTTCAAGCACATGCCTGGGAAGAATGGGCAGAGCCCAGGTAACCAGGGACCGGGCAAAGGGCTGATCATAAACAACCTCAAAAGAATACCGGTCCAGAACCTTGAAGTCTTTCACCGCCAGAAAATCCTGAGCATAGGCTGTGGGCGTTTTTGGATCAATCATCAATTCGTAAGTAAAAAGGACATCATCGGCAGTAAGCTCCCTGCCGTCGGTCCACTTTATACCCGGTTTTAATCTGATATATATCCTGGTGCCGTTTTCTCTTATCTCAAGTTCCTCCGCCGCCCACTTTTCCAGTTCGATATTTTTATTATATCGCAGGGGTGCCACGTATAAATGATTATTAATGTCACCTGAAGCGGAATCTGTTGCCAGAGGAGGAATAAGATTGCTTGGTTCTCCGGTGGAACCTATGATTATCCGGCCGCCGGCATCAGGAGTCTGCCCGGGATATTCATTATAATCAGCAGGATTTGTCTGATTAATCTGATTTTTATCCTTAATCTTCTCATTGCTATTGTCACACCCCGCAAAAAATGCTAGGGAAAAAAATATTAATATAATAAATAATTTTTCTTTGTACATCTCTGTTTTTCCCGCCTGGATTATTATTTATTTCAATATGATCAGCCCGCAAACATAAGCAGACAGGTCAATAATTTAAAACTTAAAAAAAATATCTTTTTCACTTGAAAAAAAAATTAACTTTGTTTAAATGAACCAATCGCATATCGCCTGGGTGAATTTCCAAATCTCCTCTCACACCAGGCCCTGCAGGAGAATGTAAACCAAATGCTTAACACACAAGAAAAAAAAGTAAAAGAAATCGTAGAAAGGTTTGTTAATGATAACATACCTGAATATATACTGGAAAGCTCTAAAGAGCTCTTCGCGGAAAACGGTCTGCACAAGCTGAGCATCAAAAAACACGATCACTTCTGGGACCTTGAAGGCAGGATCCAGGGTGATGATTTCCAGGTCTACAATTCTGAACTCGGTCTCAACCTTGAAAACGAGGCTGCCAATTATTACTGCAACTGCCCGGATTCCTTTTCCGGTGTCTGCAAGCATATCGGAGCCACAGCCCTGAAGTTTCTGGCATCCCTGAGTGACAGCACCGAGGAAAGCCTGCCAAAGGCCAGAACTGACTGGCGGCACAATTTCAGAATGTTTTTTGCCACAGAACTTGAACCTGAACCTGGTCAGCACTATCTGGTTTACAGATTTTTCCCGGAACCAGGCAGGCTTCAGGTCGAATTTTACAGGGCCAGGCAGAACAAGTCAGGTCTATCATCCGTGCTCAACCCTGTAACCCTTGAGCAGATCATTCGCAATCCCAATTGGTGCGAAAATGCCCCCCAGCTTCCGGATGTTGTCACCCAGATAGGACATACCCTGGATTATTACGGACAAAGAGTGGAAATACCCTTTGGACTCATGACCTGGTTTTTCTGGTCCATCAAGGATGAATATTATCTGTTCTGGGAAAACACTGAGCAGCCGGTACGCATCGAAACCACACCAATGAGGCTGCAGTTAAGCCCCAGGCTGTCCGAAGACGGTCTCAACTTCGACATTATGCTCAGCCGCGAAGGCAAACTGCCTTTTTCCATATCAGGAGAAAATGTATCCTTTTACGGACAGCTTCCATTATGGGTCTGCTGGAAAAACAGTTTTTATCCTGTTCAGACCGGGCTCCATCCCAGCCTGGTCCAGGAACTGGTCTCCGAATCCCCCATTATTCCCCACAGTGAAATATCCGAATTCCTGGACAGGGCCTGGACCAAACTGCATTCATCGGATCTGTTCGGTCAGGAAGAATTTCTGGAAAGAATGTCCCCGATTTTTGTCCCTGCCCGGTTCAATCCCAAACTTTATCTTGATGAAGAAGGCAGCCTGCTGACCCTGCAGATACAAAACGTCTACGAGACAGAGCACGGAGAAATCACCCTGTCCGGGCCTGACCAGGACCTGCAGACCGGAAGCTACCAGTTTGAAGGCAAATCCTTTCTGGTCCGCCGGGACCAGGCCAGAGAAGAGGAACTTCTGACCAGCCTGGTGGATATGAATTTTCAGCCCAGGACCAAGGCCATGTGGTTTCTTGAGCCTGAAGAAGCCATTAATTTTCTTCTGGATTCCTATCCCAAGCTCGTGGAAAAATTCAGGGTTTACGGCGAAAAAAACCTGACCCGTTACCGGGTAAGGCTTAGCCCTCCAAATGTAGTGGCCAGCGTGGAAGCCAGTGAAGATGAAAAATGGTTCAACCTTGATATCTCTGTTGAATATGACGACATCAGGGTGCCCATCGAAAAAATATGGAAGGCCTGGACCCAGGGCAAGAGGTATGTCCAGCTTAAAGACGGCTCCTATACCAGCCTGCCTGAATCCTGGATCAAAAAACTGGGACATAAGCTTCAGGCCATGGGCTATGATCCGGAAAAGCCTCCTAAAAAGAAATTTGAAAACCATGAGGTCCCGGTCCTGGACAACATCCTGGATGATATTGAACAGGTCCAGTCAGACACCTTCTGGACTGAACTTCGGGAAAAGATTCATTCCTTTGAACAGATCAGACAGGTTGAACCGCCCAGAGGACTGGATGCTGACCTGCGGCCTTATCAGCTGCAAGGCCTAAGCTATCTTAACTTTCTTAAAGAATACCGTTTCGGAGGCATTCTGGCTGATGAAATGGGACTTGGCAAAACGGTTCAGACCCTGTCCTTTATCCAGCTCATGAAAGAACGCGGCCGGAAAGGACCAACCCTCATTATTGTACCCACTTCGGTCCTGCCCAACTGGGAACGGGAGGCCCAGAAATTTGTTCCTTCCCTTTCAAGACTGGTTATCTACGGCGCCAGACGCTCAGGAATGTTTACCAGAATCAAGGATTCAGACCTGGTTCTGACCACTTACGCCCTGCTAAGAAGGGATCTGGATGAACTGCTCAAACACGAGTATAACGCGATAATCCTGGATGAAGCCCAGAATATCAAAAATCCCAATACTATCACGGCCCGCTCTGTTCGCAGGCTTGAGTCGGATTTCAGGCTGTGTCTTTCAGGAACACCCATTGAAAACAACCTTCTGGAACTATGGTCTCTGTTTGAATTCCTCATGCCCGGGTTCCTGGGATCACAGCACGCGTTTCAGAAAGGTTTTGTCAAGCCTATCAAGGATGGAGATGAAGAAAGCCTGGGATATCTCAGATCCAGGGTCAAACCTTTTATCCTTCGCCGGACCAAAACCGAGGTGGCCAAAGATCTTCCGCCCAAGGTGGAAAACGTCTATTACAGCGCCCTTATGGATGACCAGATGGATCTGTACAAGGCCCTGGCCAAAAAACTCAAGGACCAGGTCATGGAACGGGTGGAAGAAAAAGGCATTGCCGCAAGCCAGATGTCTATCCTGGACGCCCTGCTGAAGCTGCGTCAGATTTGCTGCCATCCCAGGCTTCTCAAGCTGGATATGCCCGGATTCAGCAACAATCTGCCTTCCGGCAAATTTGAAGCCTTTAAGGATCTGACCAGCACCATTATTGAAGACGGCCATAAAGTCCTGGTCTTTTCCCAGTTTGTCCAGATGCTGCACATTATCAGATCCTGGCTGACCATGAACAAGACCCCTTTTGCCTATCTTGACGGATCCAGCAAAAACAGGCTGGAAGAAGTAGACCGGTTCAACAATAACCCTGAAATCCCCATCTTTCTCATATCTTTAAAAGCCGGGGGAACAGGGCTGAACCTCACTTCTGCCGACTATGTAATCCATTACGACCCTTGGTGGAACCCGGCGGTGGAAAATCAGGCCACGGACAGGACCCATCGCATCGGTCAGACCAGACAGGTTTTTGCCTATAAAATGATCTGTGAAAATACTGTTGAAGAAAAAATTCTGAAACTGCAGGAAATGAAGAAAGGGGTTGCTGAAGCGGTAATACCAGGGCAAAGCGCCTGGAAAGGACTGACCAGAGACGACCTGGAAATGCTCTTTGATGTTTAGAGAATCCGAGACGGTTTCATGCAGATAGTCCTTTACCAACCCAGGATCCCCCCCAATACAGGCTCCATTGCCAGACTGTGTGCTGCCACGCAGACTCCTCTTAATCTTGTTGGACCCCTGGGATTCAGTCTGGATGACAAACATCTCAAAAGGGCCGGGCTTGACTACTGGCCATATGTTCAGGTTAAGGTCTGGGGAAACTGGGATGAATTTCTACAGAATCTGAATCCTCACAGCCGTCTGGTTATGACCAGCGCCAGAAAAGGAAACTGTTATACTGAACACAAATTTAAGGAAAACGATTTTCTGGTTTTTGGTCCGGAAACCTGGGGTCTGCCGGAAACCATTGTTGAGCAGGGCCGGATACTTATCAGGATACCCATCTGGGGACAGGTGCGAAGCCTGAACCTGGCCAACGCCGTGGCCATTGTTCTTTACGAGGGATACAGGCAGTCAGGAAAACTGACCTGAATAAAGTGAAGGGAGAGACAATATCCGGAAGGTGGTGGGCGGTCGGAGATTTGAACTCCGGACTTCCACCGTGTGAAGATGGCACTCTTACCGCTGAGTTAACCGCCCATGATTCAAGGTAGAATATAACTGTTCACCACATTCGGCATGTTATTATGCAAATGCACTGGATTCCGGCTTTCGCCGGAATAACGGAAAAGAGTATCAGCCTGCTTCAACCGTCACCCCGGACCAGATCCGGGGTCCAGATCTTCTTGTTCGATCTTGCTGAATAATTAAGATAGAACAAAACAAACCACTACTGCAACCTTTTTTTCCACTAAGCAAGCTGTCAGGGAAAACAAAATGAAAAAAAAGAAAGCTCTAATCCTGGGTGGGAAAAAAGGACTCATGGGCCAGGCCCTGGCTCATGTTATTGATCCCCTGGAAATAGAGGCGGTCTGCCCGGATAAAAATGACCTTGATATCTTTGATGCCGGTCAACTTGATGATTTTATTCTGAACCAGAATATCGAATACGTTTTCAATACTGTTGCCTATACCCAGGTGGACCAGGCTGAAGATGATCAAAAGGCTGCTCAGAAACTGAACAGGACTTTGCCGACCGTACTGGGCAATGTGTGCCGCAGGCATAATCTATATCTGATTCATTACAGCACGGATTTTGTGTTTGACGGCAAAAAAAACACTCCATACACCACCAGTGACGAGCCTTCGCCAAGGTCCGTGTATGGGAAGACCAAGCTTGAAGGAGAAAAAACCCTTCTGTTAAATCCCTGGGACAAGCTGCTCATTATCCGAACAGCCTGGCTGTTCGGACCGTTTAAAACTAATTTTGTTGACAAGGTCCTCAGCCTGGCCCGGAAAAAAGACAATCTCAACGTGGTCCATGACCAGGTCGGTTCACCCACCTACACCATTGATCTGGCCGAATATTCAATGAAACTGGTGGACAAGCAGACTTCAGGCCTTTTCCACCTTGCCAACAAAGGACAGGCCTCCTGGTGTGAACTGGCGTCAGAAGCCATAAAATGCGCTGGCCTGTCCTGCAGAGTCACGCCGGTTACATCTGAGGAGTATCCTCAAAAAGCAATCAGACCGCCCTATTCAGTTCTGGACTGCTCCAAATATTCCATGGTCACAGGCAGCGCTCCCAGACCCTGGGTCCAGTCTCTTCGTGATTATATCTACCATTATCAGGAACAATCTGATTAATCTCCATAGTACTTGCCAGTTAAAAGTTATCCCCTCATGCCGGTTGAAGCGCCTCTGACCGGTGTTTCCGTCTTGACAGAGCATATAACCGTTGTTACCTGATTGACACTCTCAATCACAGAGTGCCAGTCAGGTAACCAATATGACTTTAGATAAAAGAAAAACCCATGTCCTGCTGACCATTGTCAAGAATTATATATTAACAGGTCAGCCCGTAAGCTCCAAGACTGTATCCACGGATTCAAGACTGAAGCTTAGTCCGGCTTCCATCAGAAATATCATGGGAGATCTGACCAATGAAGATTACATAGAACAGCCCCATACTTCGGCCGGCCGCATACCTACTGCCAAAGGATTCAGATTCTATCTGGATTCCAACCTGGAAATAGAACCTCTGTCTCCGGAAATCGAAGAACAAATCAAAACCACCCTGACCAGTGTGGGACCGGATCTTTCCAAGACCCTCAGTCAGGCCTGTAAACTACTCTCTTCCTTTTCCAATCAGATCAGCCTGGTCATCACCCCGAGTCATCAGCTCATCCGCTGGCAGCAGATAGATTTCGTTCTGCTGAGACCCGGGCTGGTCATGTCTGTTCTGGTCATGGAAGGAGGCATGGTCACCAACCGGGTCATCAACGTGGACAGGGATATCACCGGCGACGACCTGGTCAGATTCAGCAACTACCTCAACGATCATTTTCAGGGCAAAACTCTGCTTTATGTCCGGGCCACTATCCTGAATCAGATGCATACCGCCAGAAGACAGTTTGAAAATCTTTATGAAAAAGCCCTGAACCTGGCCAGACAATCCTTTGAAGATACCAGCAGAGAGATTTATGTGGAAGGAACCCATTATCTTTTTCAAAAAAAAGATTTTTCAGACCTGGACAAGATGCGTGAGCTCTTTAAAATGCTCGAAGAAAAATCCAAAATTCTGAAACTTCTGGATAAAACCATTGAAAGCAAAAATCTGAACATACTCCTGGGCCAGGATGAACTCAGCCAGTTTACGGTTATTTCATCTCCGTACAGTATGCGCGACGACAACATCGGAGCTGTAAGCATAATTGGTCCCACCAGGATGAACTACTCAAAAATTGTCCCGGCAGTTGACTTAACCGCAAAAATTCTTAGTCAACTACTCCAGGAAATCTACGAAACCAGCCCGGAAATTGGTGGCTCTGGTTAAAAATCAATGATTATTACGGAGGTTGGAATAAATGTCCCCAAAAAAAGAAAAACTGAACAAGGAAGAACCTGCCCGGGAAGATGAAGGCCAGGCCAGCCAGGATGACCTGCCTGAAGTTGAGCTGTCTGAAGAAGAATTAAAACAGGCATGTCATGAACAGATATGTCCTCAATGTGAACTCTTGAACGAACAGAAACAAAACGTTCTGCGCACTCTGGCAGATACTGAAAACTTTAAAAAAAGAGTAATCCGGGAGAAGGAAGAGTTCTGTAAATACGCGATAACTTCTTTTGTAGAAGAAATCATTCCGGTTCTGGACAATCTGGAACTGGCCCTTGAACACGGCCGGAAGAATGAGGCCTGCAAAGACCTGGTCCAGGGAGTGGAAATGACCTTGTCACTTTTCACCCAGGTCCTGGAAAAAAACAACCTGATCCAGGTAGGCGCTGTTGGCGAGGAGTTTGACCCTGGAATCCATGAGGCGGTCGCCCAGGAAGAACGCAGCGACATGGAACATGGGACCGTATGCCAGGTTTTGCAGAAAGGCTATATGTTGAATGACCGGCTGGTCAGACCGGCCAAGGTCATGGTCAGCAAAAAATGCGAAAAATAAAAAAAATCTGTGGATCACCTTTACATCCAGGATTTAATAATTATGAAAACAACCAGCTAATTTGAATAATTTTAAGGAGGCTTTCAAATATGGGAAAAATAATCGGAATCGATCTGGGTACTACCAACAGCTGTGTCTATGTGATGGAAGGCAAAGAAGCCAAGTGCATCAGCAACCCTGAAGGCGGAAGAACAACTCCGTCTATTGTGGCTTTCACTGACAAAGAGCGCCTGGTTGGTGAAATCGCCAAGAGACAGGCCGTAACCAATTCAGAAAAAACAATTTTCGCTTTTAAAAGACTCATGGGCAGGGAATTCAGCGACCCGGTCATCAAGAGCTGGATTAAAAGCTGTCCCTATAAGATAGTTGAAGGACAGGGCGGAGATGCCCATATTCAGGTGGGTGATAAAAAATACAGTCCCCCGGAAATCTCAGCTATGCTGCTCCAGAAACTCAAAAGCGATGCTGAATCCTACCTCGGTGAAAAAGTAACCGAAGCTGTAATTACTGTTCCGGCATATTTTAATGACAATCAGCGTCAGGCCACCAAAGACGCCGGAAAAATCGCCGGACTGGAAGTCAAGAGAATAATCAACGAACCTACTGCTGCTTCCCTTGCGTATGGCGCGGACAAAAAGGAAAATGAAAAAATCGCTGTATTCGACCTGGGCGGCGGCACCTTTGATATATCCATCCTGGAAGTCGGAGACAATCTGGTAGAGGTAAGATCAACCCACGGAGATACATTCCTTGGCGGTGAAGATTTTGACCACCGGGTAATTGACTACCTGGTCAGCGAATTCAAGAAAGATAATGGAATCGATCTTTCCCAGGACCGCATGGCCCTGCAAAGGCTTAAGGAATCCGCTGAAAAAGCCAAAAAAGAGCTTTCCACCACCATGGAAACAGATGTCAATCTTCCTTTTATCACTGCAGACCAGAATGGCCCCAAACACATGAACATCAAACTTTCCAGAAGCAAACTGGAAAGCCTGGTTGCTGATCTGGTTGAAAAAACACTTCCACCGTGCAAAAAGGCCCTTGCCGATGCCGGGCTTAAGGCTTCTGAAGTGGACCAGGTTCTTCTGGTGGGCGGCATGACCAGAATGCCTCTGGTTCAAAAGAAGGTGGCTGAATTCTTTGGAAAAGAGCCTAATAAAAGTGTCAACCCGGACGAGGTTGTGGCCATGGGCGCGGCTATCCAGGGAGGCATTTTCTCCGGTGAAGTCAAGGATGTTCTGCTTCTGGATGTTACTCCTCTGTCCCTGGGTATTGAAACCATGGGCGGAGTATTTACCAAGCTCATTGAGAGAAACACCACCATACCTACGCGCAAGAGCCAGATATTCACAACTGCCGCGGACAATCAGCCAAGTGTATCCATTCATGTGCTCCAGGGAGAACGTCCCATGGCAGCTGACAACATGACCCTTGGACGTTTTGAGCTTACAGGCCTGCCTGCAGCTCCCAGGGGGGTACCTCAGATAGAAGTCACCTTTGACATCGACGCCAACGGAATAGTCAACGTTTCTGCCAAGGATACCGGAACCGGCAAGGAACAGTCCATAAGAATCACCGCGTCCAGCGGGCTTTCAGAAGACGAGATCAACAACCTGGTCAAGGAAGCCGAATCCCACGCAGAAGAAGACAAAAAGAAACAGAAGATCATAGAAGCCCGCAATCATGCAGACACTTTGATCTACACCACTGAAAAATCCCTGCGGGATCTTGGAGATAATATCGACGCTGAACTTAAGGCTGATATTGAATCCAAAACCGAAGCCCTGAAAAAAGCCATGGAAGGAGATGACGAGCAGGCTATCCGGACAGCAACGGATGAACTTTCTCAGGCATCTCACAAGCTTGCTGAAAAGCTCTATTCTCAGAAAACTGAGGAAGGCCGGCAGGCAGGCCCTCAGGCTCAGGAAGGTTCGGAATCTGAACAAAAGGGCTCAGGCGGTGATGAAGATGTCGTAGACGCCGACTATACTGAAGTTAAATAATTTTCCGTCCGGAAAGTGTAACTGTTCACCACAATTCTTTACTTTTGGGTAAAACTCACAGCATGGTGAATAGATACCGGAAAGTTTAACATTCAGGATACAAGACAAATATTGTCTTGACACCGGCTTAATACCCTTCCTATTCTGGCCCGG
>JBKHCI010000091.1:0-6729 GCA_046541915.1 Desulfonatronovibrio sp.
TCAGCTTCATTAAAATCAGGTTCAATTTCAATGGCCCGCTTAAGATATTTTACAGCCACTGCGGGACTTCCAGCCCTGGCCTGCGCCATGGCGGCGTTGTATAAAATGGCGGGGTTATCCTTATCTTTTATCAAGGCCTGTTTATACACGCGCAGGGCATCTTTGAAACTGCCTGCCTTTCTCAGCGCGATTCCAAGCTTGTTCAGGGTGTCCGCGGTTAGCGACCCAAACATTATCGCCCCAAAATCATTCATGACCTGATCCACAAGTCCATGCTCAAGGTAAGTGTTCCAGATAATTTGTTTCAGTTTCTGATCTTTGGGGAAAGTATTAACAGCGGTCATATAGCTGGCTCTGGCATTAACCAGCTTATTAAGTTTGAGCAGGGCTTCTCCTTTAAACAGGCGATAATCAACATTTTTGGGACTTATATCTATGGCGTTTTGAATACTCTTAACAGCTTTTTCCCAATTGTCCTGCATGCCCTGCATTCTGGCCTTTAAAAACCAGGCCCTGGCCAGATTGGGATTTTCTTTAAGTGCTTTGTCCGCCATTTTCTCAGCGTCATCCCATCTGGCCTCCTGTTCCATTAAGAGGCCGATTTCCAGGTGTATTCTGGATTCAAACTCCGGATAATCTTCCAGAAACAAGAGCAAATTTCTTATTGCTTCCCCAAAATTATCATCATGGATAGCTTTTTTATTCTGATCCAGCACTTTCTTTAATGCGGCAGCAGGTGAGTTTCTGGTCAATGAGTTGATCTTGCCCTGGAACGCCTTAATGTTCAGAGGCTTAACCATGAATCCTGTTGCTCCCATATCTGAAGCCAAGGCTACATCCTCAACCTCGCCTTTGGAAGTAACCAGCAAAAAAGGCAGATTGCTCCACTCATTCCTGCTTCTTATTTTGTCCAGCAGTTCTATTCCGTTCATGACAGGCATTTTCCAGTCTGAAATAACAAGGCCGACGTCTTTTTTTGAGTTAAGATATTCCAGGGCCTCATGTCCGTTGCCGGCCTCCAGGATTTTTCTGTATCCCAGAACCCGGAGGACATTAATCACAGTCTGTCTGGAAGGACCGATATCGTCAACTACAAGGACTGATTGTTCATTACTGAACACTGTTTTTCTCCCGCGAACACATGGTTACGCAAAATCTGCTTCCTCTGGGTTTAACATCCTCGACCCAGATTCTACCACCCATCATACCGGCTATACGGTTGCAAATGTAAAGTCCAAGACCGGTTCCCTGGACAGGTTTGTCTCTCTTAATTCTTGAGAATTTATCAAATATTGCTCTCTTCATTCCATCGGGAACGCCGTTGCCGTCATCTTCAACACAAAATGTGACTATTTTGGAACTCGCATCTGATAATCTCTTTGATTTTTGTACTTTCCAGAAAATCTTAATATTTCCATTTTCGGGAGTGTATTTTATCGCGTTGGACAGAAGATTCTTAACCAGATGATGGATCATTGGTTCCTGAAACCGCACCATAATATCTGAAGCAGGGAGCAGTTCAAGGCGGATATTTTTACTTTCGGCAATGGCACGAAACTCTTCAAGTTCCTCATGAAGAACATCTGTTAAAGATATGTCTTTTGGCTCTCCGGCATCATCCCTGTGGTCAATTCTGGATAATTCCAGAAAATCATTGATCATTTCCATTAATTTCTGCGAGCCTTCCATGGCTGTTGCCGCCACGGGTTTTTGTTCCTCGGTCATCCCCATATAGGACAAAAGTTCCAGATTGGAGATAATCGCTGATAAAGGGCTTTTAAAATCATGGATCACCATTTGTACAAGCTCAGAACGCTCAGTTGTGGCAAGCAAAAGTTCCTTCTGCTTCATTTCCAGGTCACAACTGATTTTTTCATATTTATTCTTCTCCTTTGTCAGGTCTTCCAGCAAAACTGAATTTTGCAGGATGGGCGAAATCCAAGCAGCATAATCCTTGAGCAACTCCAGGTCTGTTTGTTCAAAACAGGTATGATCCTGACGGTCCGAGACATTTATAACCCCGAAAGCATTGCTGTCCCCATGGGAAATAAGAGGGATGCACATCAATGAGTCTGTCCGGTAGTTAGCAGGCCTGGCTTTAGGGGCAAAAACAGGGTCCTTATGAATATTGTCAATAAAAATTGGACTTTTATACAGAAAAGACCTTCCTGATATCGAACCAGGGTCTAAAGCTTGTTTCTTGTTTATGATGTTTTTATTGGTGGCAGCCAGGACAACGAGTTTTGAGGCGTGACCGTCAATAAGCATGATGGAGCCATTATCCGCCCTGATCCCTTCAAGTATCATGCTGAGGCTTTTATCCAGTTTTTCATACAGGGATATATCATTATTTGACAACAGTCTGATCACATGCAGGATGAGCTCCATGTTCTTTTGATATGCCGCAGCGGTTGCGGGCATCTTTGCTGCTGTCTTTTCATTTGATATTGTATGGGCGGTAACTCTCATTCAGCTGTATCCCTGTCTATGCTTTCTCTTACTTTGGTCAGGAGTTCGTTGATTTGATAAGGCTTACCAATGAACAGGGCAGTCCCTGACCTGATGTATTCACTGACCTGAACGCAGGTGGAATAGCCGCTGGCAATGAGTACGCGGGCCTTATTGTCCAGGTGAAGCAGTTCTTCCAGGCACCGGCGTCCTCCCATGCCGGGCATGTTCAGGTCAAGGATGAACAAATCAATGGGTCTATCTGTCCGGGAGAAGACAGCCAGGGCCTCTTCCCCGCTGCTCGCGGTAAGAACATTGTATCCATTGGATTGCAGGATCTCAGCGGTTAATTCCCGGATATCATCCTCATCATCCACCACGAGTATTGTTTCTGTTCCAGTTAAGGATGACGCTTTTTTCCCGGGTACCACAACACTGCCTCTGCTTTCTTTCGAAGTAACAGGGAAATATATTTTAAAGGTGGTTCCATGTCCCGGCTCGCTGTAACATAAAATATATCCATTATGTCCCTTGACAATGCCGTAAACACTGGCCAGCCCCAGGCCGGTTCCCTTGCCCACTTCCTTGGTGGTAAAAAAGGGATCAAAGATATGTTCCACAACTTCCCTGTCCATGCCGCAGCCCGTGTCTGAGACTGTCAGCAGAACATGTTCTCCCGGTCTGGAGCCGGCATGTACCTGTACAAAATCCTTGTTCAGAGTAATATTCTGTGTTTCAAAGATCAGCCTGCCGCCTTGGGGCATGGCATCAGCTGCATTGGAGCACAGGTTTAAAAGCATTTGTTCAATCTGCAGGGAGTCCGCGCTAATCTTTCTAATATTACTGTCCAGACGCATCTTGATTGAAATCATTCTGGGCAGGGTTCTTTCCAGCAGTTCAACCGTATCTTTGACCGCGTTGTTGAGATTTAATTCCTGCATCCGGGTCTCGGCTTTTCTGCTGAAAAGGAGTAGTTGTCTGACAAGCTTACCTGCCCTGTCTATGGATTTTGATACCGCGCGCAGGCGTCTGACATCATCGTGTCCGAAAGGTTTGTTTTTTAGAATAAGCTGAATATTCCCGGCCATGACCTGAAGCAGGTTGTTGAAGTCATGGGCCATGCCTCCTGCCAGAATACCCACGGACTCCATCTTTTGAGCCTGATTAAGCTGTGCCTGCAGTTTTTCACTGGATTCTTCAGCCATGCGCCGGTCGCTGATGTCTGTGTGCGTACCCACCATTCTCACAGGGCGTCCTGTCTTATCCCATCTGACAACTTTGCCCCTGCCCCGTATCCACATCCATTTACCATCTTTTCTTAGAAAACGAAATTCCACATCCAATTTACTGTTTTTACCGGAAAAGTGTTTTTCCAGGCATTGTCTGCAATAGTCCTGATCGTCCGGATGGACCCTTTTCTCCCATTCATCAATATGATGAGGAAAGTCTCCAGGGCTGTAACCAGCCATGGTATAATATCTTTCATCGAAAAACACACTGTCCTTTTCCAGGTCCCAGTCCCATATTCCGTCATTAATGGCTGCCATAACATTGGCGTACCTGTCCTCACTTTCTACAAGCATATTGTGTTTTTCCCTGAGCAGGCGATAAAGTTCCAGGTTTTCCAGGGAAGCGGCGCAGCCCTGAGCCAGAATCATGAGCAAAGGCAGGGCAACATCTGGAATGCTTTCGCCGGATCTCAGCCGTCCAGCGAAAAGGCCGCGCACCCTGGAGGCGGTTGCCAGGGATTGAACCACATACCGGTCTCCTCTTATTGATCCGGAAGCAAAAACCGGTTGTTCTCCGGCCAGGGCAAGAGATATGATTCCCTCACTTATGAGGTGTTCAAACTCTGAATCCATGAATTGCTGCATATTATCCGGCAGGCAGCACCCCAGCTTGAAATCAGAGGTGCTTTCATCAACCAGCCACAATCCTGCAATATCAAAAGGGGCCAGGCGCATAATTTTTTCAGCCGCATCCCCAAGGATATGCTGTGGGTCTCTAACCGACCCTGGGACGGGGCGAAAATCCCCTCTGCCGGCTGCTGATCTCAGGGCTTCAAGAACTTTGCTGTATTCTGCTTCCAGGTAGGACGCCCTGGCATGAAGCTTGTTCATGAGCCCAGAGTTTTCAGGCTGCATGGTTGTGTTCCTTTATTATAATGTTCTTAAGATCCTGAATCTGATTCTGTGCCTGAGAAGCAACATCAGGCAGAATATTTACAGAGAGTCCGGTTTTATCCCATTCCTGATCAGTCAGGGGAGGGACGCGTCTGGTTCCGCTATGACCATAGCCGAGGGTGTGGGCTATCACATCCGCTGCTTTAACAAAAAGTACATCCAGAGAATCTGTTGATTTATGGAAAGCATGATGATTATCAACCATATTGCAAAGACCTTCAGGCACTTTCCATTCTTTAAGCAGCCTGCCGCCCAGTCCGGCATGAGAAAAACCAAATATTTTTTGTTCCAGCATATTTAAGGAAATGGGCCTGGCTACATGCCAGGTGAGCATGTTTCTGGACAGCTCAGGATAATTGCAGAAAAGAGTCAGTCTGCCGATGTCGTGCAGCAGCCCGCCTACAAAGACCTTCTCAAGGCTGGGGGCGCCGTTCAAGGTGGCCAGGATCCTGGCCACGACTCCCACTGCAATGCTGTGCTCCCAGAAATCGTTCATATCCAGAAAATCAAAGGGAATGTTTTTGAAGCTTGATGTTACAGATATGCCCATGGTCAGGTTGCTGATTTCTATGGTTCCTACCACAGCCACTGCTCTGGTCAGGGTATCGATCCTGGACATAAAACCGTAAAAAGGGCTGTTTACAAGCCGCAGCAGCCTGGATGAAATACTGGCGTCCTTGCTGATGACATCAGCTATGTCTGCTGCTGAACTTGTGGGGTTTTTAATTACTTCCACTATCCGGTAAAAGACATCAGGCAGGGAAACAAGTCCTGCCTGTTTTCTGACAACCGCCCTGATATCCGGCCTGCTGAAATCTCGAGGGAGTTGTGGCTTGAGGGACGCCTTGGCTTTTGGGCCATGATATTTATTCACCAGGTTCCTGACATTATTTCTGGACAACCCCATGACAGCCCTGGACCTGAACAGACGCATGAGCTTGCGGATAACGGCCTGTTCAGGATCGCAGCAGGCAAATCTCCACTTGCAAAGGGCGTTAACCGCCTTTTTTAGTTCCGGATCAAGGTCTTCCAGGGGGACTGGTTTGTTCCCGGTGGAATTTTGCGGGCCTTCCATCACATCTGCTTCAGCAATGCCCCAGATCCTGGCAATTTTCAGGTGTTTTTCGGTTACTTCAGCTCCAGACGGCAGAAGAAGCCGGCCCTGTCTGGTCTTCAACGGCCCGGCCAGGGTCATGCCTGGTTCTACTTCGTTAATATTGATTACGCCCATAAATCTCCCGTTAAAATCAAAGTCCAGTAAATAATCTGGTCATGAATATTTGAATCCGTGAAACCTGCATAAGCAATAAATTCGAAAACACCAACTTCACGGATTCAGGATGAATATTTGAATCATCTGGCCTTTGGGATACTCAGTCCCGGTCATGGCTGCTTTCTTACGGTGCCGCGGGCAGGGTGAAAAACACTTTTGTGCCTTTGCCCTGTTCGCTTTCCACCCATATTTGTCCGCCGTGTTTTTCTATAAATTCCTTGCACAGAATAAGCCCCATGCCGGTTCCTTTTTCTCCGTCCGTGCCAGACTGTCTTTTGTGTTTATTAACAGAAAAGACCGAAGACATAACCTTTTCACACATGCCAATGCCGCTGTCCCGGGTACAGACTTCAATGAATGGCCCTGCCTTTCCGGCAGTGATGCAGATATTGCCGCCGTGATGGGTGAATTTGACGGCATTGAAAATCACATTGCGGATAACCGTGTTGATCATGGCCTGGTCAGCCATTACTGCTAAGTCCGCGGGGATGTCTGACTGAATGATAATATCCTTTTTGTCAGCCATATCCCGGGCCGTATCCAGACTGGACCTGGCCAGTTCATAAAGGCTGCATTCTTCCGGGCTGAAATCCATACCTCCCTGGCTCACGCGTGCCCATTGCATCAGATCCTCCAGAATCTCCAGTGCGTTTTGGGAACTATTATGCATTGCAGCAGATATGTTGCTGATTTCTTCCAAAGACAAAGATTCAGCTTCTTCTGCAAGGATTTTCGATGTGCTGAACACCCCGGACAAGGGAGACATGAGGTCATGGGCAATGATGGCAAAAAGCTTGTCTTTTTCAGCGTTGACCTTTTGAAGCT
>JBKHCI010000092.1:0-6664 GCA_046541915.1 Desulfonatronovibrio sp.
GTATTCCTGGTCAGAAAAAAGAAAAGTCGAAACATTTATCCTGAACTGTGATTCAAGTCAAGGAAGTTAATTCAGGGTTAGCCGGCAGCCCGTTTTACGGCCGGGCCGGACCTGGTTATTATGTCCCGGGAAACGCAAAAAGCCAGACGCACATAACCTGGATAACCAAACCCGGTGCCGGGAACTGCCAGGACATTTTCCTTAAGAAGCCTCTGGATAAACGTCTGATCATCTCCTTGCGGAGCTCTGGGAAAGAAATAAAAACCGCCGTCAGGCATGCTAAATTCCAGGCCGGCTTCTTCCAGAACCTTGGCCATGGCCTGTCTTCTCTGTTCGTATCTGCTGGTATCCACGGTAACGTTCAGGGCTTTTTCCATAAGAATCTGTCCGATGACCGGGGCGTTGACAAAGCCCAGAATGCGGTTGGTCAGGGTAAGGCCGCTTAAGAGTTCCTGATTTTCAGGAATTTTCGGGTTGACCGCGACAAAGCCGACCCTTTCTCCGGCAATGGAAAGGCTTTTGGAAAAAGAGCTGACTACAATGGTGTAGTCGTACATGACCATGAGAGGCGGAACAGTTACGCGGTCATAGGTCAGGAATCTGTAAGGTTCGTCCACAACCAGAAAAATGGGGCGGCCCAGTTCCCGGTTCTTTTTTTCAATTATATTCACCAGGGATTTAAGCTCCTGTTCCCGGTAAATGCGGCCCGAAGGATTGTTGGGAGAATTAATAAGCACTACCCTGGTTTTAGAGTTTATGGCCTTTTCCATGGCGTCCAGGTCCAGTTCAAAGGTCAGGGGTTTGCATTTGACCGGAATCAGCCTGCCTTGAAAGTTTTCTGCGTAAAAGCCGTACTCCACAAAAAAAGGCGCGGGGCAGATTACCTCATCCCCGGGCTCCAGCACCGCCCTGAAAAGAGCGTTTAGTCCACCGGCAGCACCGCAGGTAATTATTATGTCCCTGGGTTCAAGGGCAACCTGCTGCTCTCCGGAAAGATAAGCGGCCAGAGCCTTCCGGGCACTGGGAAGGCCGGCGTTGGGCATATACCCAAGGGTAAGGGGCTGATGCAGTCTGGCGGCCAGTTCCTCCAGGGCGGCTTTAATTTCTGATGGCGGTGGCAGATCAGGATTACCCAGGCTGAAGTCAAACACGTTTTCCGGTCCGTGCTTCTGTTTTAATTCATTGCCTGTTTCAAACATTTTTCTGATCCAGGACGATTTTTCCAGGTAACCTTGTATTTCTTTGGAAAGTATTGACATGTAATCTCCTTTTAAATCTCCAGTCCCTTTTTTTTGTATTCATTTAATTTATTGCGCAGGGTGCGCACTGAGATGCCCAGAAGTTCCGAGGCCTGAGTGCGATTACCGCCGGTCTGTTCCAGGCCTTTGATGATCATTCTTTTTTCCATTTCAGAGATGGAAATCACCTCTCCTTCATCAAAAGAAGTAGAAACAGGTTCACTTGCTGCTGATTTTTTTGTGGCGATAAGTTCTTCATTTTCCAGTTCCTCCATCCAGTCGTCGTCATTCAACAGAAAATGTCTGGTCCGGATAATCCCGGCCGGGCCTGCCAGGAGCACTGCTCTTTCCATAAGGTTCTGAAGTTCCCTGACATTTCCCGGCCAATGGTACTGCATAAGCCACGCCCTGGCGTCCGGGTCCAGTGATAATTTATTCAGGCTGTACTGGGAGCAGAAATGGGCCACAAAATGCTCTGCCAGGACAAGGACATCCTGGCCGCGCTCCCTTAATGGCGGAAGTTTGAGGGGAATGACATTGAGACGGTAGAACAGATCCTGGCGGAAGGATCCCTGATTCACGCATTCTTCCAAGTCTTTGTTGGTGGTGGCCAGGACGCGCACGTCCACTTTCACGGTTTCGGTTCCGCCCACCCGGTCCACTTCACTTTCCTGCAGCACCCGCAAAAGCTTGGCCTGCAGGGATATATCCATTTCCGAGATTTCATCCAGCAGGATGGTTCCGGCATGAGCGATCTCAAATTTTCCGATTTTTTTGCTGATGGCCCCGGTGAATGATCCTTTTTCATGGCCGAAAAGTTCAGATTCCAGGAGGTGTTCAGGCAGGGCCGCGCAGTTGATGGCTACAAACGCCTGGCCGGCTCTTGGACTGTTTAAATGAAGATACCGGGCAAACATTTCCTTGCCCGTGCCTGACTCTCCGCTTATAAGGACAGTCGCCTTGGACGGACCCACCTGTCTGGCCAGGGCAAGGACCCTTTTCATGGAAGGATGCTCTCCGATAATGGATGTTTCCTGGGATCTGCCCCTGGCTGCCGGTGAAGACTGCTGCTGCTTCCTGGGCAGAACCGCCTTGACCTTTTCCCAGATCAAGGGGGTCATCCAGTAATCTCTGGCTCCCATTTCCATAACTTTTCTGGCTTCTTCAGGATTTCCGTTCTCAGCCATGACGATTACATTGTGTATTGCCTCCTGTTTATCCAGGCATGACAGCAACTCATCCGCCCTGAATCCGGGCATGTCAGACTGGGCGAATATGAGGGCTGGTGATTTTTGTTCAATTACTTTAATGGCGCCGGAAAGGGTTTCGCTCATCAACAGCTCAAAACCCTCATCTCTGAGTTTGGATAAGACTGGACTTACAATATCCGGTCTGGCAATAAAAAGTATGGATTCAGCAGACATGACTTTTTTTCATACAGCCAATGAATTTATTTTTCAATGCGTTTGTTGCCTGTATCAAAGGAAATTTGACAGAATTATAGTAATGGATAAGTGGTGCATATGTTAAAAAACGATCTTTTGAAAATCCTGGACAAGGTTTCATCGGGAAAAATTTCTCCGGACCAGGCCCTGCAGGGCATTGTGCACAGCCCTTTTCTGGACGCCCCAGAAGGTCTCAGCCTGGACACTCACCGGGGACTCAGGACTGGTGTTTCCGAGGTGGTCTTCGGACCCGGAAAAAGTCTGGAGCAATTATATTGCGCAGTGGAAACCCTGTCCGGAGAAAATACGCCGGTCATGGTAACCAGGATTGAAAAAGAGCCTGGCCAGGCACTTGAAAAGCGTTTCCCAGGAGGAAAATACTGGGAAATTCCCAAAATTTTTATATTTAACCGGGCAATTGATCTTTCCCCTCCCTGGTCAGACCAGGGAGATGTGCTGATAGTCTCCGCTGGAGGAGCTGATCTGCCCGTGGCCATGGAAGCCCTGGCCACAGCCTTGTTCTTTAATCTTGACGCGGGATTTATTTCGGATGTGGGGGTAGCCGGCCTGCACCGGCTTTTACCTCGCCTGGAAATATTGTCCAGGGCTGAGATTATTATAGTTGTTGCCGGTATGGAAGGAGCGCTTCCCTCGGTTGTAGCGGGGCTTTGTGACAAGCCCGTGGTCGGGGTGCCTACTTCTGTTGGTTATGGAACCTGCTTTAACGGAGTCACCGCGCTTATGGCCATGCTCAGTTCCTGCGCTCCCGGAATATCAGTGGTTAATATTGACAATGGATTCGGGGCCGCCTGTTTCGCGGTCAAGATGCTGGAGTCAAAAAGCAGATAAGTGACAGCATGGTGCCGGGACGGGCCTTAACCGGCAGTGGCTGACCATTAACCCTGAATCCGTGAAAACAGGAACCTGCACAGGCAATAAGTTCGAAAATACCTGCTTCACGCATTCAGGATTAACAATATAGCGGTACAATTTTCAGGTAGTTTTAGTGTCCAGTTCGTTAATGTCTCCTCAGGAAAATTCCAGAAATAGAGACTGTCTTCAGGCTGCAGCCGGCCTGTCCGGCGCGCTCAAGAGATATCTTTGCAGTCAGGACCCGGAGTTTGAAATACTCAGGGTTATAAGGGATAAATATCCCCGCCTGGTCATGCGGGTTCGGGTCAAGAGGACTGGCTGGAAAAGTGTCCGGACAAGAGGCAGGCACGGGACTTACGTTAAACATGGCTTCTGTGTTTGTGCTTCGTCCCTTCAGATTCTTTTTCGAATATAAATCCCAGCACTTTATCCAGTGAGGTCAGGCTTGCCATGACTTCACCTTGCTCCTCCCGGCTGAGCCGGCCGGCAATTTTCATGGCCTGGAACTGTTCCATGGCTGTGATGAGGAAATTGACTGAGGAAGGTATGTCCAGATCATCGGCCAGGTGAACAAAAGCCCCGTGAAAAAGGGTCCGGGCGGGGGAAAAGGCTTGTGAAGGCTTAGGCGTCTTTAGCCGGGTATTGCCCTGCTGAAATTCCTTCACCAGAGTCCTTAAACGGTTGAAAGTGGACCAGGCGCTTTCAATGGCTGCGGCGCTAAGATCCAGTTTTGACCGGTAGTGCGCTGAAAGAAGGAAAAAACGCAGAAAGCCGGGTGACCAGCCTTTCTGGAAAAGGTCTTGGGGATAAACGATATTTCCTTTGCTTTTGGACATCTTGGCCCCGTCCACCAGGAGGTGCTCGCCATGCAGCCAGAACCGGGCAAGAGTGGTTTGGGAAAGTGATTCCATGACCGCTATGTTGTAATCGTGATGCCGGTAGAGATTGTCCACTCCTCCACAAAAAATGTCCAGCTCATAGCCCAGTTCCTGACTGATCATGGCCGGGTCCTGAATATTCCAGGCTGGTCTGCCCTTTCCTATCTCGGTTTCCCAGAAAAAAGCGTCGTGTTTTTTCTTGCCGTGCCAGAGAATAAAATCTCCCAGGTTCCACCGCTGGCCGGGATAGGTATCCTTTCTGAAGCGGACTTTACCCGAAGGCCACCGGCTCATGTCCAGGCCGTAGAGTTTTCCGAATTCTTTGAAGGTCAGGGGATCAAAAAATACGTCTCCCCGGTGCCAGTAGGCATTGCCTTTTTCCACGAGAATCTTGATGAGTTTGGCTGCCTGATCCACACTTGTGGAGGATCTGGGGATATTGTCCGGAAGCCTGATTCCCAGGGTTTGGGCGTCTTTGAAAAACTGTTCTTCATTGGGCCTGGTGAGTTTGGAAAGATTTTTCAGGCCGCGTGACTGTGCTTGGGAAAGGGCCTTATCCTCAATATCAGTAAAGTTGATCATTCTTTTGACCTGATAACCCAGGGCTTCAAGGGTACGTTCAAGGATATCTTCATACAGATAAGTCCGGTAATTGCCGATATGCGGGAGGTTGTAAACCGAAGGCCCGCAGGTGAAGAGCTTTACCTGGTTCTCTTTGCGAGGTTGGAATCGGTCCTTTTTCCGGGTGAGGGTGTTTTGTAGCAAGAGTTGCAAGATTTCCTCCTGTGCAAAAAAGTGTGGATCCGGGCCACGCCCTTAGAGCAGGTGCGCCCAGCCCGGATTTTGAATGCCTGTGAAACAGGACGGGTTAACATCATGGTTAAGGATCAAGTCATTACCTGGGTCTGGTTGGAAAAACCATCTGTCCCCCGAGGTAGCCCAGACCCATGACCAGCAAAGCCAGTACCAGCAACAGAATAAAATAGACCCATTGAAAAAAGGCCATTTCCACAGCTCCTGAGGCCCTAAGGATGATTGCCAGAAAACCTGCGGCCAGCAGGATCAGGGCCAGTCTGATTTTCCAGCGAACCAGCCAGGTTTTTTTAAAGCGGTAATTGACCCACAGGGTCAAAAATCCGGTGCCAATGGTGGGCAAGGCAGAAACAACACCAAGGATAAGCATGACAAAGGCGAAAAGCTCAAAGTTGAGATTCGAGCTTGAGCCGAACACCTGGTGGATGAGAAGAAACAGAAATGCACCTGTCAGGTAGGCCGTGGGAAAGTGAACGCTTATGGGGTGCGGGTGTCTGCGCAGGATGGGAAAAAGACGAAATAATAACTTCATGGGTCCGGGCAAATCTTTGCTGCGCTGTTCCGGTTTGAGAACGCCCGCCTCTTTGACCCGCTCGCTGGTGAACACCTCTGCGAAATGAGGAGCTCCTGCAAGCTGATCCGTAAGGTCCACACCTGACAGGTGCATATTCATATGAGAGCCTTTTTTCCACAGCGGGCTGTCTGTGAGGTCATAGACTGTATTTTCGAAAACAACATACACTGGTCTGCCGTCCCGGCCATCACCCCTGGCTACTTCCTCCAGGGTAAACTGTCTGGTTTTTTTTGACATGCAAGTTTCCTCCTTTTTGGTAAAGTTGGGAACAATGATCAGATCATCAAGCCCAATACCCGAAATTTCACCCTTTCTGGATCAGTTTAAGACATTAGTATTTAATAATAATAAATATAACCATCTGTTAAAGCGCATGATCCTGCGAATCAGCCTTTGGTTCCGCAGATGGCCAAATGCCCCACAGGCGGTTAATCATTTTTTTGTTATTATAAACCAGTAATCAAAGGAGATTAATCATGAAACAAGCACATGCCAACATCCAGGACACCTTTTCATCCAGCTGGCGCACCTACATCAAGGGACTTGAGGACTCCCTTAAATCTCTTGAAGAAGACATCAATGAAGCCGCGGAAATGTCCGACAAGTGTACTTCTGAATGGTGCACCGCCACTGAACACGTGATCGACGAGCTTGCCAATTCCCTTTACAGCATCCATGAACCAAGCTTTGCCACGGAGGAGGATTCGCGCAAGATTAAGGATCTCAAAAAACAGGTCCATAATCTCTACGGCAAGTACCAGAGCATTGCAAAGTAATAATCCGCTTTCACGTCCCTGCTGAAAGGGCGACCCAGCTTTTTAGCCGGGACGTGATTGTTCCCGG
>JBKHCI010000093.1:0-6529 GCA_046541915.1 Desulfonatronovibrio sp.
TATTGAAGATAATTTAAGATACATACTTAATCCTTGTGTTAGCGGCTTGGTATCTGTTTATTACTTTTTCCTAAATCGGGCTATGCCCGCAATCCAACCAAAGAAAAGAATTTTTTGACAGGATTAACACGATTAAGAGACTGATTAAGAGAAAAAAATTTTTGTCCTGGCCGGAAGCCAGGCCAAAAGGTTATCACTCACCTTTGGCGATGGGCTCTCTTTTCATTCAACTGGGGTCCATCCTGTTAATCCTGTCTAATTTTCCTGTTTTTTATGACAAGGTTTCAAGAATAAATTGCTAAACTGAGCGATTTTCCTCTGTCATTGCGAGCAAAGCCAAGCAATCTCAGTTAATTATCCAAGAGATTGCCACGCACCCTCCGGGTGCTCGCAATGACAGTGATGCTGGACAGTTGTATTAAAAATCCCTCAGTTTAGATTTTTTTGTAACTATTCATCAAGATCGAATAATAAGATCTGGACCTCGCTGGATCTAGTCCGGGGTGACGGTTAAAGCATGCCGATGCCTTTTTCCGTCATTCCGGCGAAAGCCGGAATCCAGTGCATTTGTATAGTCATATGCCGAATGCGGTGAACAGTTTAGATTTTTATTTTGGTCCTGGAGTCAATTATTGAATCATTTTTTTGAGCAGATCTTTAACATCATCTTGCGGCTCATTGTCATTTTGTTTGCTGTCGTCTTTAGATGAATTTGTTTTATCCAGAAGCTTGCGCAGTACACTTTCTCCTTTTTCCTGGACAAAGCTTTTGATAATGGTTTCAGCGTCAAGTCGGAAACTAAGATCGTTAAAAGGTCCGCTTACTTTCAGAGGAACAGTCACATCGGCCAGGCTATACCTGGATGCCAGTTCTTCCCGCAGGGCTCCGTCAATACTTATCTGTGATTTTGAATCCAGGTGAGATTCCGGCAGATCAGCAGTCATTTCGCCCCGCAGGCCCAGAACCGGCGATTTCATGGACAGGTCCCTGGACACTGCTATGCCGTTATTAATGTCAAAACTGGCTTCCATACTGGTAAAGCTGGTTTCCCCGCCGCTCTGGCTGTCATCAAGGGAACTGATCTGACCGGAGGCCAGGGCGAAAACTTCTTTTATCCTTTTTTCCAGATTGATTCCTTTGATAACACCATCTGATACCTCGAATCTAGCACTGCCTGACATGTTTTGCGTAAACTCGTCGTTGTTCAGTCCCCGTGTTTTAATGTCGCTTTCAATTCCTGCGGTTCCGGTGATTATATTCTTTTCAGTTACGTCATTGATGAATGGTCCTAACTGCAGGCCTTTGAGATTGTGAACAGCATTTATATGCAGTTCGTCTCTGATATCTTCCAGAGTGACATCTGATGTTTGAACTCCGCTGTAGAGTTTGACTGTAACCGGGGACAGGACCATTTTTCCCTGTCCAGATTTGACGACAGCGGACAGGCTGTCCAGTAAAATATTTCCGGCCTGTATTTTTTCTATGTTGATCTGTCCATCCAGGCTGAAATCATGCAGAAATGATAAGCTCATTGGTTGGGCAGGCGACTTGTCCTGCTTGGGGGATGCTGGTGAATCCTTAGATTCAGGATCGGATGTTGTTTGATTCCTGGAGGGATCAGCCATGAATTTGTCCAGATCAATATCCCTGCCGTTTATTTCAAAGGAGATATCCGGAGTCTGATCCAGGTTTGCCGCGAGAACACTGCCCTGTATCCGGGCATCGTAAATACTCATGTCCAGGTTATTCAGGTCCAGGGCATTGTTGGCTAACCTGTAAATAATATCGGTTTTGATGCTCGCGTTTTCAACGGGCCGGGCCAGGGCTTCCCCCTGGGCGTCGATATTCAGCAGAAAATTATCCATCCTGATTTCTTCAGTCCGGGTGTCAAGAGTAGTCATGGCGCTGAACTCAAAGCCGCTTTGCAGTTCAGGGTCCTGATTCTCAAAGTCCAGGTCGCCGGATATTTGAAAAGGATTGTCCAGGCTGATTTTTTCGGTTTTGAAATTGATATCCCGGAGATGGACAGCCTGGCTGGTTTGTCTGTCCTGGTAGGACAAAGCGGCATTGCTCACCTGAAGACCATCAATATTAAGTTCAGAAAGGAAGAGGGGAAATTCCTGATCCTCACCTTCCTCTCCGGGGGAGGAGGCCTGATCCGGTTCGTCCTGGGGGGCTTGTGAAATAATCCAGTTCTGGTCGCCCTGAGCGTTTTTTATCAGATCCAGCTTAAACTGATTAAGAATTATCCGGTCCGCTTCAAATCGACCCAGAAAAACCGGCCAGAATTTAATTCTAATTTGAAGCTCTTCCAGGGACGCCAGAGGAGCATCATCAAAGCCGGGCGGATTGGCTACGGTAGTTTTTCCCAGACTCAGCCCGATCCAGGGGATGAGCGAGAGTTCTATATCTCCTTCCATGACTACTTCATAGCCGGTGGCGTTTTCAATTTCCCGGGATATCCTGTCTTTATGGTCGTTAACATCTATAATCAATGGAAGAACCAGAGCGGCAAGGACTATCAGGGCAATGAGTATGCCCGCTGTTAAAGCTATGATTTTAAGCAGTCTGGCCATGTTGTTCTCCTGGATGAGTTATGTTGTCTGGATTGTTTGTTTTTTACATAGCCTCCAAACTTGTTGTTAGCAACATTAAATGTTTCATTCAACTAAAATAATTGAATAACCATAAATTTTACCGTTATTTTGACAAGCCAAAATATTCAAGGCCGGCTAATGACGATTGCTGCAACTTGGGTTTAATAGCTAAAGGACTGTGTGTTTGGTGGTATTGCGTCCTGAATCTTTGGCGTGGTAGAGCATTTTATCAGCGCTTTTAATGAAGTCTTCAAGAGACGCGTTTTTTTCTGGAACAGTGGTGGAGATGCCGATGCTTATGGTCACTATCCGGCTTACAGGAGATGTTTCGTGGGGTATAGCCAATTCTTTTAAGGTCTTATGTATGCGGTCAGCAATGAGTTTTGCTCCATCTTTGTCGGTCTCGGGCAGCACGCAGGCAAATTCTTCGCCTCCAAACCTGGCTGCCAGGTCCGCGGGTCTGGATAAGCTTTCCTCAACGCACGAAGCGATTTTTTTGAGGCATTCATCTCCCGCGGAATGACCGTATTTATCATTATACAGTTTAAAATGGTCAATATCCAGCATGAGCAGGGACAGGTTCTCTTCCTGTCTCTGCGCCCTTTTCCATTCCTGGTGGAGATATTCATCCAGTCTTCTTCGATTGGCAATACCGGTCAGGCCGTCTTTCATGGAAATATTCTCAAGGTAATCCCGGTACCTTTTGAGTTCAACGTGGTTTTTGATCCTGGCCCTGACCACAGAAGGCCGGATTGGTTTGGTAAGGTAGTCCACAGCCCCCATTTCCAGTGCCTGAGCTTCCTGTTCCTCAATATCAAGATCAGTAATAAATATAATTGGAATGTTTCTGGTGGCGGGGTTTTTCTTGAGATTTGCGCATGCTTCAAAGCCGTCCAGGTCAGACATCATAATATCCATGAGGATTATGTCCGGCTGGTGGGCCTCAGCCGCGGCAATGCCTTTGTATCCACTTGAGGCAGTGAAGATATCATAATCCTGTTCTAGAATTTTTGTCAGGACCTGAATATTGGCCGACGTATCATCCACAATCAATATTTTGGCACGACTGGCCTGGTTGTTATTTTGCTGGAAGGTCATCCTGATAGTTTACCACAAAGGGTTGAAGGTGAATACCAGGTGAGAACGCCGCCTGTTTCAATATCCAATTAGACTTGTTTAGTATCCAACATGTTTTAAAAAATTCTTCAGACGGTCGGTTTGCGGGTTGAGCAGGAGCTCTGAGGGATCGCCGTCTTCATCAATACGGCCTTCATCCATAAAAAGCAGACGTGTTCCCGCTTTTTTGGCAAAGCTCATTTCATGGCTGACCACCAGCATGGTCATACCTTCATCTGCCAGCAGGGTCATTACGTTGAGCACTTCTTCGCGCAGTTCCGGATCAAGTGCTGATGTAGGTTCATCAAAGAGCATTACTTTTGGATTAACGGCAAGGGCTCTGGCAATGGCCACCCTCTGCTGCTGTCCACCGGACAGTTCCGAAGGAAGGTGATGACCCCGGTCACCAAGCCCGACCTTTTTCAGCAGATCATGTGCTGTATCCCTGGCTTCCTGTTTGGATGCGCCGCGGACTTTCCTTGGCCCGAAGGCCACGTTTTCCAGAGCGGTCATATGCGGAAAAAGAAAGAACAGCTGGAAGACCATGCCTACTTCTTTTCGTATTTCCCTGACCTTGGATTTTTCCCGTGGCAGGTGAATTCCATTGACCACCAGATCACCCGTGGTCACCATTTCCAGACCGTTTATGCACCGAAGAAGGGTTGATTTTCCTGAGCCGGAAGGGCCTACCAGCACGATTACTTCGTTTGGCTGAATATCCAGTGATATATTGTGCAGAACCTCGGTGGTGCCGAAGTTTTTACATACATTTTTGAATTCAATGATGGGCTTCATATTTTACGCATCCTTCTTTCTATTAATCGCAGAACCAGGGCCAGTGCCGTGGTCATTATCAGATAGCCGACAGCTACAGCGGACCATATTTCAAGGGCCCTGAAACTGCTGGCCATAATTTCCTGTCCCTGGCGGGTAAGTTCACCCACACCAATGACTATGAACAGTGATGTATCCTTGAGACTGATGATAAACTGGTTGCCCAGAGGAGGGATGGCCCGTCGAAAAGCTATTGGGCTGATGATACTGGCAATAAGCTGGAGCCGGGTGATACCCAGGGCCATGCCGGCTTCAACAAGTCCTTTGTTGACAGAGAGTACTGAACCGCGGACGATTTCAGCCATATAAGCCCCTGCATTGATCATAATGGTTATGATAGCCGCGGTAACCGCGTCAAAGCGAACCCCAGGCACTCCAGTGAGAACTTCAATGAACATGGGCAGGGCAAAATAGATGAACATGGCCTGAACAATAATGGGAGTTCCCCGGACCAGTTCGATGTAGAAAAAAGAGATCAGTTGACAAACTTTGCTGATAAACAGGGTGAAGCCATAAGTTGCCCCGCCAACAGCCTTTGTTCCGGTCAGGCGCATAAGACCGGCAATTGTGCCGATAACCAGGCCTCCCAGAATGCCGGTAATGGCAATGTACCAGCTGAGCTTGGCACCTTCTATCAGGGCGGGCAGAGATTCTGCTATAATGCTCCATTGAAAAGTCATGTTTTTCCCTTGTATTGGATTAAATAGAGGAATTTTTCCTGCAGACCTGCACAGGCTGGATAAACCAGCATGATTCTAAAAAATATAGCCGGCCGGATTGATCCGCGTGGATTCCGGCCGGCAGGTTAAGATTTTATCAGAAATGTTATTCTGATTTTTCTCCAAACCATTTGGCGTATATTTCATCATATTCGCCGTCTTCCATCATTTCCAGAAGAGCGATATTGACTTTTTTGCGCAGTTCACTGCCCAAGGGGAAGGCTATGCCGTACTGAGCCCCTTCCACGTCAGGGCCTACGGCCTTGACCGTGTCTTCATCCGCCTGCTGAATATAGTAAAGTACGTTGGGAGTGTCATGCATGGCTGCATCTGCCCCGCCTGCTGCCACTTCCATATATGCCTGGTCTATATTGGGGAATTTGATGATTTTTTTGGCACCCAGTTTGTTTACGTAGTCTACGGTAGCGGTTCCGGTTTTTACCGCCACGGTTTTGCCCTTAAGGTCCTGGGGCCCTTTAATGTCATCATTATCATCCCGGACCATGACTTTCAGCCCGGCCTTAAAATAGGGGTGGGAAAAATCTATACTTTTTTCACGGCTGGACTTGATAAAAATAGCAGCCAGAGCAACGTCCAGATTGCCGGTGGTAAGACCGGGGATCAGTCCGTTAAAGTCCATGGGAATGAGCTTATAGTCCAGGTCAGCCCTTTTGGCGATTCCTTCCCACAAATCTATGTCAAAGCCGGTGTATTCTCCGTCAGGACCTTTAAATTCAAACGGTACAAATGCCGTATCCACTCCCACCCGCAGGGTTTTGGCGTGGGCGGTACCGCCAAGGATCACTGCCATAGCGATAATCAACGTACCAACCAAGGCTTTAATGCTTATCATTTTCATGACTTCCTCCTCAAAAGTTAGAATTAAAAAGAACATATTTTTGCTGTTCAGCAATTTTAAATATAAATAAATTTAAGAGATTGTGTCAAGTTGATTTGCATACAGGACAGATACTTGAGTAGGAAACACGGAACGCGGCAGTCTGCCGCGCCTGTGGCATGGCATATATTATTGTTTCAACCGGAAACAGTTCTTTTTCCTTTTGGTGGCCTCAATCTGAGTGGTTATCCGTCAACGTATTAAGATAAGCCTCCTCATGACGGTCCCCTTTCCTTGTCAAAAAAACTTCTCCTTTTCAAAAAACCGGTATTTTCAACATCCGGGAAGAAAGACTTTCCAGATGGAAACTATATTGACGTTTACTTTTTTCAGGATAAAATTTAAGAATTCCCGGATTAAACATA
>JBKHCI010000094.1:0-6518 GCA_046541915.1 Desulfonatronovibrio sp.
GAATAGCAGGAAGGAAGCATAAAGGGACAGGTTAATAATTCTGATCATTCTTGACCATGTTTCATGCTTTGTATTATTTTTCGAAACATCACATTGACACCATGAAAAGGAGGATGCCTATGCGTATAACATTGCTTTGGTTTTTCTGTATCGCAGTATTGGTGTGTTTTTTACTGCCCACGTCTACCCTGGCCTCCGGCTCCAAGTATCACGGCACGGTGTTGGAGAGGAAAGCGACATGCGAAGTCATACTCATGTCAAAGGATCTTTTAGGCAATTGGCTTAGTTGGCAAACCTCAGTCGAGTTCTGGAACAATGACTCCGGAAAAGAGGAAATGATAGGCTTGTTTAATTGCACAATGAGTCACAACGATAAATATGAATGCAGCATCAGATATATCAATACACGATATTTCATCCTGGCCATTGGTCCCGATGGTGACCTCGCCCCGGGGACGTCGAATGCCCACAAGAAACTGTGCAACGAAGCGTTCTCTTTTTTGAATGATAGGTTGGAGTTCAGGAACCCGAACTCATAGCATTATATTTAGCAAAGGTTCTTCCCCGTAATGATCTGTGTATGACATCCGACTTGAGGGGATTGAGACTTTCTTCTTTCAAAGCCTCAATTAATGCACGTCTTTCTGTCAGAAACATTGCCCCGACTTGAGGGGATTGAGACAAAAGGAAGTTCATAGTCATGTATTGCCCATATAATGTAGTAATTCTTGACCATGATTCATGCTTTGTATTATTTTTCGAAACATCACAATCACATCATGAAAAGGAGGATGCCTATGCGTATAACATTGCTTTGGTTTTTCTGTATCGCAGTATTGGTGTGTTTTTTACTGCCCACGTCTACCCTGGCCTCCGGCTCCAAGTATCACGGCACGTTGTTGGGGATGAAAGCAGTATGCTCCACTGAACTCAAATTTAAGGGGGTTCTTGGCGAGTGGAATGCATGGCAAACCAAGGTCTCGTTCTTTAACAAAAAAACTGGGCATGAAATATTACTTTGCAGATTCCATTGTACACCGGAGGGAGCAAGCAGCGTTACTAACCTCTTCCCTTATAGCTGCGACACCAGATATATTGATAAAACGCTTGTCACCCTTTACTCTACTCCTAATGGTACTCTCATCCCGGGGTCGACGGATGCATACGAGAGTCTGTGCAAGCAAATGTTCTCTTTTTTGAATGATCATTTGTTTCATACGGGCTCGGATTCTAGGGAGTATATTGAGGATACGTTTATCGGGGGATGAAGAAGATAAGAAAGAAGCAAAGCCTAATTCGAATCCCAAGAAGAAAGAGCATAAAGGGACAGGTTAATAATTGATACTGGCCGTATTCGGCTACAAAATAGACGGTGGGGTCTCACAAAGATTAAAGGCGTAGGCGGTTGTTATTGTTGACTATATCCGGAAAATCAGCAGAAAAAGGTGAAAGTGATGTCAAAGCACCGGGGTTCAAAGTAGCCAAAGGGGTACTACAGCCTGTTAAAACGTAAACCATTGATTTTAAATGCTTTTATAGAGATGTTTATCATTAACTGTGAAACTGCAGATAAAGGGACATCCATGCTCTTTCAATAAACGAGCAAAAAAGCATTGACTGAGTGAGTCTGAAGTGAGACACTGTAGCCTGGAGGAAACAAAAATGCCTACAAAAAACCCAAGAATAAATGTTGTCCTGGAAAAAGGACTTTATTCTGCCGTAAGTGATCTGGCCCAGCAGGAAGGTATCTCAAAATCCATGGCTGTACGCGATCTGGTCAAAGAAGCCATGGAGATCAGAGGAGATATGGCCTTAACAGCCCTGGCTGAAGAAAGAGAACAGACATTCAATCCGGATACTGCCTTGAGTCATGAAGAAGTATGGGCTTAAATACCATCCATCCGTGAAGTCTGAGGACCTGCCCCGTTTAAGTGCTGATATTAAACAGAGGATCAGGAAATCCATTGAGGACAAGCTGGCTACAGCCCCACACGAATACGGACTTCCCTTAAGGAAAACTTTGAAAGGTTATTGGAAACTCAGGGTAGGTGACTGCCGGGTAGTTTATAAGGTGGCATGGGGTACGGTTATGATCTTTTGTATAGCCCACCGCAAAGAGATTTACCAGAAAGCTGAAAAGCGAGAGTAAATTTAACCCCCACCCTTCCCATGCTCCATAACAGGGTGTTGAAAATCTCCCAATTGCTGCGTCTCTACGAAAAGGAGCATAAAAGGGCAGATTAATAATTGATATTTTGCAGGCAGGATAAAGGAGACAGTTTATGAAAACCATGTTTTTTCCTTCAGGATCAAGAAAATACCAGGATCATCCCAAATTTTCCGGGGTAAGGATGGCCATGCTGGTGGCAGAAGGAAGGTCAGACATGGTCAGCGTGTCCGAGCTGATCATTGACCCCGGGGTGACAGTCCCGGTCCATACCCACGAAGTCCAGGCTGATTCCATTTACGTAGTATCGGGTCAGGGAGAGGCCCTGGTTAACGGGGACTGGCTTGGTGTTGGTCCGGGTGATCATGTTTTTGTGCTGCCGGGAGCGGAGCATGGAATCCGCAACACAGGCAGCAGTCCTTTGAAGCTCTTTATTCATCACAGTCCACCTCTTTATTGACATTTTCACTTTTGTCAGCCGCATAGCTCGGCGTTACAGACAAAAACAAGGAAATACACCTTGGCCGTGTCTGATTTTCAGGAAAGACTGCCAAGTGTAAACAAAGGCTCGGGTCAGCCCTGGACTGATTTCCTTCCTGCCTCAAATATGCTCCAACCCGGCTTTATGATTGACATAAGGCATGTTTCTCCATACTCATTTCAGTGTTGACAGGGTAATAATACTGTTCCCTTCAGATTTACACCCACCAGCCAGACCCAGGCCAGGTCCTGGAGAAAAATGACAAGTATTTCTTTGTCCGGTTCATTCAAACCGGCAGCAAACCAGAATCAATCCAGCCAAACATTATAAAGGAAATCCTGCATGAGTAAAAACACTTGCAAGCCGCCATCCATTGGCGAGCAGATAGTTGAGCGTACATCCACCAAAACTGGAATTGCCCAGAAGGATCTTGCGGCAATCCTGTCTCAGGGGGCCAGAAAGACCTATGCTCCGGGAGCCTGGCTATTTCACGAATCAACTCCCAGACTGTGGTTCGGAGTCGTGGAAGAGGGCGAAGTCGAGCTGGTTCGCGGTCTGCATGGTTCCCAGGTCCATCTTGCCTCTCTGGGGGTCGGGGCCATGATCGGCGAGGCTGCCCTTCTGGATGATTCGCCCCATGCAGTGGGAGCCCTGACTGCCAAGGGTGCCACAGTTGTTCAGGTGTCCAGGGATGTCTGGGAAAAACTTCGCCAGGATGATCCGGAAGTTTTTTACCGTATTGTGGCCCAGGTGGCCCGGAGGATCAACGAGCGGCTGCGCCATGCCACAGCCAAACTGACATCAGGCAATGGCAGCGGCAAAGAAAACCTGCTGCGCGATGTCCGGGTGGAGCACGACCTGCTGGGGGACCGGGAAGTACCCAATAACGTATATTACGGCGTCCAGACCATGCGCGCCCTGGAGAATTTTCCCATATCCGGCACCCCGCTTAAGAATTTCTCTCACCTGGTCAGATCGCTGGCCTATGTAAAAAAGGCATCAGCCATGGCCAACGCGCAGCTGGGGGTCTTGACCCGGGACAAGATGAAGGCCATTTGCGCGGCCTGTGATGAAATCCTGGACGGCAGGCTGCACGACCAGTTTGTAGTAGACATGCTCCAGGGAGGCGCAGGTACTTCCACCAATATGAACGCCAACGAGGTTATTGCCAACAGGGCCCTGGAGATTCTGGGTCATCAGAAGGGAGAATACAACCACCTTCATCCCAATGACTGCGTGAACTGCTCCCAGTCCACCAATGACGCCTATCCTACAGCGGTCAAGCTGGCCGTGTATCTGTCCATTCAGGACGCCCTGGGAGCCCTGGACGAGCTGAAAAAGGTCCTGGAAATCAAGGAGCATGAATTTGCCCATATCCTGAAAATGGGCCGGACCGAAAACCAGGATGCCGTGCCCATGACCCTGGGTCAGGAATTCGGCTCCTATGCCACCACCATTGGCTCGGCCATGGACAGCATGCAGGTGGCAGCCCACGGTCTTCTGGAAATCAACATGGGCGCCACAGCCATTGGCACAGGTATAAACAGCCCTCCAGGCTATGCTGAACTGGTTACTGAAAAGCTGACTGAAGTCAGCGGCCTGCCGGTCCGACAGGCCCTGAATCTGGTCCAGTCCACCCAGGATGCAGGCAGCTTTGTTCAGATGGCCGGGAACATGAAGCGGGCGGCAGTGCAGATCTCCAAGATATGCAAGGACTTGCGCTGGCTGTCTTCCGGGCCGCGCTGCGGGTTGAACGAGATCCACCTGCCTCCCATGCAGCCCGGTTCATCCATCATGCCCGGCAAGGTCAATCCAGTCATCCCGGAAATGGTCAACCAGGTCTGCTTCACCATCATTGGGTATGACGTTACTGTATCCATGGCTGCTGAATCAGGCGATCTTGAGCTGAACATGGCCGAGCCCATTATGACCTATTGCCTGCTGCACGGCCTGATGATCCTGAAAAACGCGGCCATTGTTCTGAACAGCAGGTGTGTCGCGGGCATTGAAGCCAATGAACAGCGCTGTCTGGAATATGTGCAAAACAGTATCGGACTGGTTACCGCACTGAACCCTGTCCTGGGATATGAGAGGTCTGTGTCCATTGCCAAGGAAGCCCTGGAAACCGGCGGCAGTGTTTACAGTCTGGTCCTGGAAAAGGGCTGGCTGACCAAGGAAAAGCTGGATGATCTGTTAAAGCCTGAAAACATGACCCGGCCCAGGGCCATCATCCGCTGAAGCACTGTCAGGAGAAATGCCTGTTTAATTTCTCATCAGGGAGTGAGAAATTAAAATAAAGCGGGCTGTGCCCGCAACCCAATCAAAGAAAAGAATTTTTTTGACAGGATTATAAATGTTTCTACCCGGCGACATATGCTGGCAGGTTTTTTATTGCTCCTTGCCAAGTGATCAGGGATGTTCTAAATATTTTCAGGAATGGAAACTGAATAAGGAGCAATATTATGCAAAACAATCTGCTTGCTCAGGCTGATTACATCACAGACCAGGGTGGGAATATAAAAAGTGTTGTTCTGGATTACCAGACATTCAAAAAAATAGAAGAGATTCTTATTGATTATGGTTTGGGAAAGGCCATGGAAGAAGTTCAGGATGACGAAGAAGTTGATCATGAAACAGCGATGAAGCTTACCGGGTACAGTAAGTGAGAACTGCTTACAAAAAGAAATTCCTGAAGGATGCCAACAATCTACCCGACCAAATCAAAAAAGTTATTCTGGACATTGCTTTTAAACAGATTCCAGAGATAGAAAATATTCAAGATATAAACAACAAGATATAAACAACTTGAAGAAGTTATCTGGATTTAAAAATTTCTACAGGATACGCTACTCTGATTATCGTATTGGCATCGCTCTTCAAGAAGATAAAGTTGTGTTTATCCGGGTACTCCACAGGAAAGACATTTACAAATTTTTTCCTTGATTGAAAAAAGAGCATGGGGACATCCATGATAAGAAAGTCAAGAGGGAAAGCGGAGGTTTTCCTGGCAGTCTGTTGAGTAAGGACTTTTTCAACAAGCTGTTAATTGATAAATTCCGCGGCCAAAATAATATGAAAGGAGAAATTGTCGTACTTGTGCATGGCTTTTTCAAAGGCCCCAGAGACATGAACTATTTGGCCCGGGGGCTGAGAGAAGCGGGCTTTGAGACTTTTTCGCCTGATCTGCCAACTACGCTGGGCAGCCTGGAAGACTGTGTTGACTCTCTCAGGATTCAGGTCTCCGGGCTAGAGGGAGCAGGTGTCATACACTACGTTGCCCATAGTATAGGCGGCTTGATCACCAGAGCCTATCTGGCCGGCAGTGGTGCGCGAAATGTTTCCAGGTGCGTTTTTATATCCACCCCGCACGGTGGGTCTGGCCTGGCAGCCATCGCCGAAAAAATACCCTTTTATTCCTCTGTGTTCCAGCCGGTACAAGCAATCCTGCCCGGCAGGGGCTATCAACGGTTTAAGAAAAAAGGACAGTTTCGTCTGGGGATTATTGCCGGGAATAGAAACAGTGGAGTTCTGGGGAAGCTTTTTCTGAAAGGTCCTGGTGATGGCCGTGTTGAGGTTGACTGTGCGAGCGCCGAAGACGCAGATGAGTTTCTTGTGCTTCCCTTTGGGCATAAGGACATTCACCATCAATACCGCACATTGGTGAATGTTGCTGAATTTCTCCGGTGTGGCAGTTTTAAAAATTAGAAGGGCCTTGCTTGTCAGGCCGGTTAAAGTCAGACCAGCCCCCTAGAATGTATCCAGAGACAGGTTGATTCCCACCTGAACCCAGCCAAAGCAAATAACAAATGTATCTTGCCCGGAGGACTGTCCAGGGGCAGCGGTGTTTTTTATCCGCTCACTGGCTTTTAA
>JBKHCI010000095.1:0-6489 GCA_046541915.1 Desulfonatronovibrio sp.
ATATTGACGTTTACTTTTTTCAGGATAAAATTTAAGAATTCCCGGATTAAACATAATACGCAACAAACTATTCATGTCAGAAAATTTTAGAGATATTCTGGACGATATTAAGGTTCCAGGTTTACACAGTCCGGACAAACAAAAAATAACCGAGTGGGAACTTGTGCTTACAGCCATGGGTGTGGACTACAGCCGCGGCAGAAACGGTGAGTTGTTTGTGCCTGTTTCCCAGACGGTTAAGGCTGTTGATGAAATAAGACTTTATGAAGAAGAAGAGAAAAGGCTGCCGGCAAGAATCCCTGCAAGTGAACAAAAGCAGGAAAATGTTTTTGCCAGCCTTCTGGTTCTGTCATTGCTCCTGCTGTTTTTTGTTGTGGTGTACGAAAATCCTGGAAGTTCAGGGCTGGCTGATCTTCCCTGGCTGGAAAAAGGAAGAATGGATGCCGGAAAAATACTGGACGGAGAGATCTGGCGCGCGGTAACCGCTCTGACTCTGCACAGTGATCCCGCGCACGTTCTGGGCAATGTTATTATTGGCGCTCCCTTTATCATTATGGTCTGTTCCGGACTTGGAATGGGACTGGGGTGGCTGCTTGTTATTGTGTCCGGGGCAATGGCTAATTATATCAATGCGCTGGTTGTGGCGCCGACTCACCTGAGCATAGGTTTTTCAACTTCAGTATTTGCAGCGGTGGGGATCATGTCTGTCAACTCCATCAGACATTCCAGGCTTTCTCTTTCCAGCGCCTTTGTTCTGGGGCTGGCCCTGCTGGCTCTTCTTGGGGTAGGCGGTAAAAATACAGATCTTGGCGCGCATTTATTTGGATTTTTGGCTGGTTTTGTAATGGGCTGGATAGCCCTGATGCTGATTGACACCATGGAAAATATTAAGAAGGTGGATTTTCTGTTTGGGCTGAGTGCGTTTCTCCTGGTGCTGGAAAGCTGGTTTATTGCTTTGTCAGGTAAAAGTTTTTACCATGTGATTTTTTGAGCAGGGGGTTTTTATGCTTGAGAATATATTTGTTAGAAAAATAATCCGGAGTAAGGTTGGATACATTATCTTCTTCATATAAAGCCATCTGGAAACTGGCCTGGCCCCAGATATTGATGATGCTTTTCCACTTTCTTATCGGATTTGTGGATGTATGGGTGGCCGGGCGATTGGGGCGTGATGTGCAGGCCTCCATGGGCATAATCACTCAGTCCCTTTTCTTTTTTCTGGTGGTGGCTATTGCCCTGGCCAACGGCAGTGTAGCCGCCATCAGTCAGTCATTCGGCGCAGGGCTGCTGAGGAGAGTCCAGAGATATATAGGTCTGGGGCTGGAAATCGGCGTTATCCTGGGAATAATTTTTCTTATACTGGGGATGCTTTTTCGCGACAGTTTTCTGGGCCTGCTGCATATTCCTGATGAAATCATGCCTGTAGCCGCGTATCTGCTTAAAGTGTATCTTTACGTTCTGCCTGGATATTACCTGCTGATCATCTGCAACGCTTTTTTCCGGGCTCAGCGAAAAGTCATGATTCCTCTTTTTTCCATGATGATAGTAACAGCGGCTAATACATTTGGTAATTTTGCCTTTGGCCTGGGCTGGTGGGGTTTTCCTGAATTTGGATATAAAGGGCTGGCCTGGAGTACGTTTGCCTCGATTTTGTGCGGAATGTTTTTTTGCCTGATTGTTCTTTATAAACAAGGCCTGTTAAAGAAAAAGAGTTTTGCCCCCTGGTGCTGGATCAAAAAGGCTTTCCCGTATCTGTTCAAGGTTGCCTGGCCTGCCGGGCTTTTGCAGGTTGTATGGCATTCAGCCTACATGGTTCTTTACGCCATCACCGCTGCCCTGCCTGTTGGAAGTGTTATTGCTCTTGCTGGAATGAGTGCTGGAATAAGGGTGGAATCTCTGCTTTTTCTGCCAGGTTTTGCCTTTAACTTTACCGCTTCGATTCTTGTGGGGAATTATCTGGGGCAGGGGGATGTAAAAAGTGCCAAGCGGATGGGTTACTTGGTGATGCTTTTCGGGCTGGGACTGGTAAGCACTTTCACCCTGGTCTTGTGGCTGTTTATCGAGCCGGTAGCTGTTTTTATCGCCCCTGACCCTGAAGTCAGTGTTGAAGCCATAAACTATCTGAAGTACAACATGGCAGCTATCCCGTTTCTGCTGGTGTCAATGATTCTGGGAGGGGCTCTGACCGGTGCGGGAGCTACTTTTTATCAGATGATTGTTATGGGCAGTTCAGCGTGGCTGGTGCGGATTCCCCTGGCCTGGTATCTGGGGCATGTCCACATGCGGGAAGCAACCGGGATCTGGCTGGCCATGTTTATATCCATGGTTGTCCAGGCCATACTCATGCTTTATTTTTATCAGATGAAGGACTGGACAAAATTTTCACAGAGAAAGGGTAGAAAAATTGTTCAGCCCAATCAAACCATAAACAAGCTTAAAGCAGGCAAGTAGATCCTGTAAGAGGAAAAAATGTTACCTAAATTATTCATCGCATTTGTAATAATACCCATTCTGGAAATTTATCTGATAATTAAAGTCGGTACTGTTATCGGAGCGGGATGGACAGTATTCCTGGTCATAGGCACAGCCTTTCTTGGAGCTTTTCTGGCTAAGATGCAGGGTGCGCAGACCATGATGAGGATGCGGGACAATATGCAGAGGGGCATCCCGCCCACCAACGATATCCTGGACGCTTTTCTGATATTCGCGGCAGGACTGGTTTTTCTAACCCCGGGTTTTCTGACTGATCTCCTTGGTGTTCTTGTCCTGCTTCCGCCTACCCGCCAGCCTATCAAGTTCTGGCTTCTCAAAAAGATTGATCAGTGGATGAGACAGGGAAACGTGCATATTCACAGGTTTTAAGACAGGCTGCACACGCGGGTCAATATGTACCAAAAACTTGGCCGAAAACACGAAACATGAACTGTGAGCAGGATAAACCTGTTCAGTGTTGCTGATTTTTTTTATTGATCCGGTTGACCAGCAGGCCGCCCAGAAAAAGCTGGATTATATGGTAAAACATGAGGGGCAGAAGAATGATTCCCAGGCCGGGCTGGGAAGAGAAAATCAGGCTGGCCATGGGAGCTCCTGCGGCCAGTGTTTTCTGAGAGCCGCAGAATAGAGCGGGCATTGCGTTTTCGTGATTAAATCCTGTTGCCTTAACACAGGTCCAGACCAGGGCAGTGACCAGGCAAAAAAATATAATGGCCCCTGATGCAGCCAGCAGGGCAGTTTCCGTGCCATGGGCGCTCCAGATATTTTTCTGCCAGGAATTACTGAAGGCCGCGTAAACAATAAACAGGATGATCAGGCTGTTTATGGTGGAGAATAATTTTTTCAGAGGATCAGTACGTTTGTAAACAAAAGGTCTTAATATCTGGCCGGCAACTATCGGAGCCAGAAGCATCAGGGAAATGTCCAGAAACAGTCTGGCAAGGGGCAGAGTTTCACCACCTGTCTGCAGCCAGATACTTATCCACAGGGGAGTGATAAAAATTCCGGCAATATTGGCTATTGTAGCATTGAAGACAGCACCGGCAACATTGCCTCCGGTCATGGCTGTGTAGGCAATGGCCGTGGCTATGGTTGTTGGCAGGGCTCCGAGAAACAGAAATCCCAGTTTCAGTTCGGTTGACAACAGGTCTCCTGTCAGGAAGATCATGGCTATGGCCATGACCGGGATAATCAGGAAGATGAAAATCTGCACGAAGATGTGCAGCCTCCACTGCATGACCCCCTTTTTCAAGATTGCCAGGGAAAGGGTCAAGCCCTGAAAAAAGAAGATCAGGATCACGCCCAGTCTGGTGGTGATTTCAGTTCTGAGGGTTCCGCCTGTGGCGCCCGCACCCGGAATAAGCCAGGCCAGAAAAGCGGCCGCGAACAGTCCCATGAGAAACCAGTTCTGTTTGATCCATTTGTTTGCGCGCAAGTTTTTTGGCTCCATGTGGTCTTGTGGTGTCGGACTTTAGAGCACATATTCAGGATAAAGGCAATGATGATTAAGTTCCATGTCACGGTGCTGTTATTACAGAAAGCCTTGACCTTTTCATATATAATGGATATACTTAGGATATACATTGGGAGGTTGTCAAATGCTTACGAAAATTCAAAAATGGGGCAATAGTCAAGGTATTCGTCTTCCAAAAAATTTGCTCAGAGATACACAGCTTGGAGTCGGTGATGATGTGGATATAAGTGTGAAAGAAGGCGTTATGGTTGTCACGCCTGTTAAAACGATCCGCGGCAAGTACAAGCTTGAGGATCTTGTTTCTCGGATTTCAAAAGATATTCAAGCCAGAGAGACAGACTGGGGAGAACCGGTAGGGAAGGAGGTTTGGTAGATGGCTTCTTATATTCCAGATCAAGGAGATATTATCGCAATCACCTTTGATCCCCAATCCGGTCATGAACAAAAAGGGCGACGCCCCGCCTTAGTTGTCAGCAAAAAACTGTTCAATGAAAGTACAGGGTTAGCCATTGTATGTCCCATTACAAATACAGTGCGTGAATTTCCATTTCATGTCCCTATGCCAAAGGACAGTAAACTGACAGGTTTTATTATGGTTGAACAGGTTAAATCAGTTGATTTTCGGGCTCGTCATGCCAAACGAATCGAGCGGCATAACTATGATGAATTGCTTTCTGAAGTCTTGTCCATACTTGATGCCTGCATTTATTAGACGTTCAACAGCAGGCAGGAAGCACAGCCTCTGTTTGCTGGTTGTGTTAACAGGGAATTTAAAACATGAATTATAAAAATACAATGCAGTGTCTTAACGCCCTGGAAGCCCGAGGGGATTTGGTGCGGATAGACAAAGAGGTTGATCCGAATATTGAGGCCGGAGCCATCCAGCGCAGGGTCTTTCAGAACTGTGGCCCGGCCCTTTTGTTCACCAATGTCAGGGGAACACCCTTTCCCATGGCCGCCAACATGTTCGGAACCATGGAGCGGGCCAGGTTTATTTTTCAGGATACCCTTGCCACCCTGGATAAATTATTCAAGCTCAAGATTGATCCTCTGCTTTTTTTAAAAACGCCCTGGAAATATTTTGACGTCCTGCCTATGCTGGCCAGGATATGGCCTAAAACAGCCGGAGCAGGCCCGGTTCTGGAAGGGGAGACCAAAATAGATAATCTGCCCCATCTTGTTTCCTGGCCCATGGACGGCGGGGCTTACGTGACTTTGCCCCAGGTCTATTCCGAAAACCCGGCCCAGCCTGGACTGATGAATTCCAATATGGGCATGTACCGGGTTCAGCTTACAGGCAACGACTTTATTTTAAACCAGGAAGCCGGCCTGCACTATCAGATACACCGCGGCATAGGCCTGCATCACCAGAAAGCCATTGAAAAAAATGAGTCCTTAAGGGTGAATGTTTTTGTTGGTGGTCCTCCGGCCATGACCCTGGCGGCAGTTATGCCCCTGCCTGAAAACGTGCCTGAGATGATCTTTGCCGGAGCTCTGGCCGGACACAGGATTAAGATGGTCAGAGCGGCTAACGGGCTGCCCATGCCTGCGGAAGCTGATTTCTGCATTTCCGGCCATATTGATCCCGGAAAAGAGCTTCCAGAAGGCCCTTTTGGAGATCATCTGGGATATTACAGCCTTAAACATGATTTTCCAGTACTCAGGGTTGATAAGGTTCATCACCGTAAAGACGCTGTGTGGCCTTTTACCACTGTAGGGCGTCCGCCTCAGGAAGATACTGTATTTGGCACCCTGATCCATGACCTTACGCAGCAGCTTATCCCCACGGTCTTCAGCGGCGTGCACGAGGTTCACGCAGTGGACGCGGCAGGTGTTCATCCACTGCTCCTGGCGGTGGGCAGAGAGAGTTATGTGCCTTTTGCGGGAGAAAGACAGCCCCAGGAGCTTTTGACATGCGCCATGAACCTTTTGGGGCAGAGCCAGACCTCTCTGTCCAAATATCTGATAATCGCGGCCAGAGAGGATGATGCAGGGCTTTCAGCCAGGCATGTTCCTGATTTTTTCCATCACGTGCTTAAGAGGATGGATTTTACCAGGGATCTGCATTTCATCACCAGGACCACCATGGATACTCTGGATTATTCCGGAATCAGCCTGAATCAGGGTTCCAAGTTGATCATGGCCGCGGCTGGCAGCGTGAAAAGAAAGCTGGGCGTGAAATTTCCCAGAGACCTGAATCCTGGAAACGAGTTTTCAGCAGTTAGATTTATGGCTCCGGGGATTCTGGCTATACAGGGACCGAAAAATTCACAGCAAAGAGACAGCCATGATCCGCTTATGATAAAACTGGGCGCCAGGCTTGAAAAAGTGCCCGGCATAGAAGCTTTTCCCATGATTGTTGTTGTGGATGATGCCTTTTTTACAACTGCCAGCTGGAATAATTTTTTGTGGGTGGTTTTTACCAGGTCTGACCCGGCTACTGATATCTACGGGATAGGCGAGTTCACCAACTGCAAGCATTTCGGCGCGACCAGGGGTATTGTCATAGACGCCAGGCTCAA
>JBKHCI010000096.1:0-6466 GCA_046541915.1 Desulfonatronovibrio sp.
CCGGTCTCAGTCTGACGTATTACGATTGCTGGTGAATCAGGTTATTTATAAACATCCTTCAGGAGCACATTCTCCGGGCTGCTGTCAACAGCCTTATCAAATTCCTCTATGGCCCGGGATATTTTATCCCAGGCTCTGCCTCCGGATATGGGAATATCCGAACTGCCGCTGGTCTGCAGTTTTTTGAGGACGTAGCTTATGGTCATGATATTAATATCCTTAGCCGGATGATAGAATGGCCTGTTGTTTTCAGGATCTGATATCTGGACGATGAGTTCAGCCCGGGTCAGGGTCTGAATTATTTCGTTTACCAGGCGGGGTGGAGGGTTCAGCTCTTTTTGTATCTGATCCGGGGTGGTTGCCTGTCCATCCGCAAGAAATCTTTTAATGACCATGCCAAGGATCAGCAGGGAAACTTTCTGTTTATATCTGGGGCTGATATTTTTTATTTCTGTGGCAAAAATATATTTCCTGACGTTTTCATAGGCAAAGGACAGTTCAGCCCCGAACAGAACGATCATCCAGCTGAACTGCAGCCAGATAAGAAACAGGGGCAGGGCCGCGAAGCTGCCGTATACCGCATTATACTTAACCGTGCCCACCTGCAGAGTAATATAGCCCCATTGCATAATCTGAAACATGGTTCCTGAAATGATGCCGGCCGTGACTGCTGGTTTTGTTTTTACCCTGGTATTGGGCATGGCCATGAGCAGAAAGATAAACAGAAGCCAGATGAGCACATACGGAAGGACCAGGGGGATAAGACCGGCCACAACGCCCATAAAGCCCAGCCACCTGGTATCAGAAGCCAGAGCGCCAAGTTCTGTGGAGATAAATACGGTCATGCTGCCGGACAGCACTATGAGTATGGGGGCAATGATCATTATTGAGATGTACTCTGTTATCTTTTTGATCCAGCCCCGTCCCTTTTTTATGCCCCACACAGCGTTGAATGAGCGTTCAATATTGGTCATCACCTTGATTACCGACCAGAGCAGAATAATAAAACCAATGCCGGCAACCAGACCCCCTCTGGTCTCCTCCAGAAGGGAATAGGAAAAATTTACTACCTGCTCCAGGATCTCTTCGTGTGTTCCCAGGTAGTATTCAAGCTGTTTGTTCAAGGCTTCTTCCAGACCAAAACCCTTGGCAATCCCAAAGGCCATGGCCAGTACCGGGACTATGGACAAGAGGGTGTAATAGGTCAGGGCCGAAGCCCTGGGCATGCAGTCATCCCTGGTAAAGCCCTTGACCGCAACCAGCAGGACCCGCAGATGATGCACCAGAAAAGCCTGAAATTTTGGAAGTTTTCCCAGATCCAGGCGCCAGATGTTATTCTGTATAAAAACAATTAATTTTTTAAACATTTGTTATCCCCTGATCTCTTGCCAGGCTTTCAGCAAAGGGAAATATAATCCCGCCCGGACGGTTCTTTTCTCCATGTTCCGGAAAATCCGCATATATCGGTGGATCTGGCCCTGGTACCTTGCCATTTCCCTGCTCAGAAAGTCAGTGAGTCCGCCTCCTTCATGAGAGCTCGTCTTGTAATCGATTATCCACCTGACGCCCTGTTTATCAATGAATGTGCGGTCGATCACCGCCTGGATGACTTCCCCGTCAAGCAGAGCGCTCAGGCTGTACTCACACTTTGCGTCATGGTGGCGGGACAGGATCCATCTTCCTGTCTTGTCCGACAGGGTATGCCTGACTGCCTGGATTACCTTTCCGGCTGCAAAATCAAGTTCATGTCTGCTTACTCCCATCCGGAACAGGCTTGTCTTTATGGAGCCCTGCATATTCTCAATATCCGTGATGGCCCATTTTTCCAGTCCCTGGTCAGCGATACGGGCAAGAAGGTCATGAACGCAGGTTCCGGCATGTCTGATGGTATCGCCCGCCCAGTAGTAGGGCACAGATTCCTGAACCTGTTCAGGCGCGAACTGGTCCTTGAAGGCCTCGAAACCGTGAGCCTTGAATTCCGGCCGTTTCCAGTCCAGGGGCAGTCTTGACAGTTGATTTGATTTTGGTTCTTCCTGGCCTTTACTCAGGTTGACCTCGGGCTGTAACGTGGCTGCGGCATCTTCAAATTCCTGTTCAAGGTGTTCCCACAGAGGAGCCAGCAGGGAATTTTTTCCGGGTTTGGAAAGCAGGGTTCTGGATTCAGCGGAATTGCTGGATTTGGCCGCTCCCAGCAGATGGAGCCTTTTCGCCGCTCTGGTTGCGGCGACATAGATGAGCCTGCCGGTTTCATGTTCTTCTTTTGATTTTTTTAGATGTTCAATAAAATTGTAAGTTGGATGCGGGTCTTCTCCATACGCGGATATGGGTGCCAGAAGCAGTCTGGCAGAGGCTCCTGTTTTTTCCCGGGCCGGAACTTCCATAAACTGAAGCAGAAGCTTGTCCTGGTTTGGAGGGATCCTGTCCAGTCCGGGCAGGATGACCGTGTCAAATTCAAGACCTTTGGCTTTGTGGATGGTCATGACCTGTACAGGATTGCCGGTTTCAGGCTCAGGTTTGGAAAAAAGTCCCTGCAGGGTTTTTTCAAAACCAGGCAGGTCTTCAATGGTTTGGTTTTGTTCATGCTTAAGAAGGTGATCCAGAAAAGCCAGAGCATCTTCCATCTCCTGCGTGTTTCCGGTACAGGCAGGCCCACCCAGGGCCGTCCATATACCCTGGACCAGTCTGGACAGCGGTCTTCGCAACCTGTTTTCCCAGGCCGGAACCAGGACTGCTGCTGCTTTTTCCAGTCTTTGGCGGCCTTGTGAGCTTAAGTCATTTATGTTGTCAATATTTTGTAATTTTTCCAGAATACATGTTTCATTTCCAGAAAAGCAGAGTCTGGACAGGTCTTTTAAATCCAGTCCGCACCAGGGTGCTCTTAACACGCATAACCAGGCCAGATCGTCCCATGGCCTGACCAGAACCCTGGTCAGGGACAAAAGATCCATGACCACCTGCTTTTCTTTCAGGGGTTCAATTTCCACAGCCTGAAAGGAAATGTTTTCCTGGCGCAGTATTTTTATAATTTCCGGCAGATGAGTTCTGGAGCGCACAAGAACAGCAATGTTATCCTCTGGATGATCTGCTTTTGTTTCATTGATGACGGCGGCAATCCTCTGGGCTTCAGTTTCCGGGCCGCAGTTGATAAACGGATGTATCCGCACCAGGCCGGGTGTTTCTCTGGATGAAGCCATGGGGGAGTAGATGACAGAACCACTGACATGATCTTCAATATTCTGAAAAACTCCGGGAAATACTTTATTTACCCAGTTGACCACTTCCGGGCCGGAACGGAAATTGACCCACAGCTTAAGGGGTTTTAGAAAAACATCTCCGATTCCGTTTTGTCTTGCGTTTAGAAAAACCCCGACATCCGCGTCCCTGAAACCGTAAACAGACTGCATGGGATCGCCCACTGCAAAGAGTGTCCTGCCATCGTCAGGCGTCCACCCGGAAGTCAATCTGCTGAGCATTTCCTGCTGACTGATGCTGGTGTCCTGAAATTCATCAAAAAGGATATGTTTTATCTGGTAATCAAGGCGCAGCAGGAGATCGGACGGATTTTCCGGTCGGCCCAGAGCATCAAGCGCGGCCATGGAGATTTCGGGATAATCCACCCGGCCAAAGCTTTGCATGACCAGGCTTAATTGAGCCACTGCCATTTTCAGCACCTGGATAAGGGCGTAGAGTATTTCCCATGTTTCATCCGTATAGCTGGCATCTGGCAGTCCGTCCAGACTGGCCAGAGATGTTTCCAGGTCCAGATGCTTTGAAAAAACAGCAAGAAGTTCCAGGAGCTCAGATTTCTTTTGAGCGGCCATCTTTTTGGCGTCTTTGTCCACAAAAGATCCAGGGCTTGGAATCCCGATTCTTTTGTCCGGTTTTTTTCTCCAGCTTCCTTTGACGGTCATAAGCAGGTGTCTGATACCCAGCCATTTTTTAAGATCACTGATCTTTGCGTCTGGAAACTGGTCCATACCGGCTAAACTCTTTATTGTCGGGTCTGGCTGGTCAGAGGGAAGATTTTCCGCGGCATAAGACGCGCATTCAAAAAAAGTGTTCAGCTGTTCCGGGGGGATATATTTATTAAAGAGTTCCAGAGTTCTTTCCATGCGCCGCTCAACTTCACGGCGCAGATGTCCCTGCAGGAGGTCCCTTAAACCCAGGCCGGGTGAAGAGGTTGTGATAAGTCTTAACCAGTGTTCCCGTACCTTGAGCATGGCCATGAGCAGGTTTTTTACCTTGTCCCAGTCATTGTCCAGATGGAGCAGAATCCGGGCAAGAGGTTCTTTCCATCCTGAATTGTTGTTTAATTCCAGCAAAGTGCTGCGGGCTGCCTCTTCATACAGGATGTCCGGGTCTTCCATGACCTGCACTTCTCCGCCCATGCCTGATAATACAGGCATTCTTCCGGTCAGATACAGGCAGAAGGAATCAATGGTCCTGACCTTTAATCTGGAGGGATTGCGCAGGATATTCCATCCAAGTTTCTGGTCCTGGTCTAGGGCTCCGGCTGCCAGATCAAAGGTTCTGGCAAGATGGGGTTCCTCCGGTCTGACAGAGGAACTGGCCATGGTTATTGCTTTTATTATCCTGTTGCGCATTTCAGCCGCTGCCTTGCGGGTGAAGGTAATGGCCAGGATTTCCTCGGGTTCATTGACCAGGGATAAAAGTTTCAGATATCTCTGGGTCAAGAGTTCGGTCTTTCCTGATCCGGCCGGGGCCTGGACAATAAATGACGCGGTGGGATCAAGGGCCTTTTCCCTTTCAGCGCTGTCCAAAGGTTTCTGGATGGTCATGCCCTTACCTGAATGATGCTTTGTATTGTTTAAAAATAATTTGAGAATTTAAAATTCCAGGAATATAATACTAAAGAAAGATATTCCGCCTGAAAACTGATTACGGCAATTCGTGGAAAAAATAAAGAAGAGGCCTGGTGACGTTTTTAAAGCGCTGAATGCTTTGACAATACTGACTTGGAAACATAGATATTCAAGGCAATAGTTACCGGATTTGCAACTGTTCACCCTGTTCTGCATATGACCATGCAAATGCACCGGGTTCCGGCTTTCTCCGGAATAACGGAAAAGAGTATCGGCCTGCTTTAACCGTCATCCCGGTTCCGGATCAAGTCCGGGATGACGGATCCGGGGTCCAGATCTTCTTATTCAATCCTGCTGAATAAGTTGCCCCGGTTTTCTGAAAATTTTGATTAACAATGATTTTATAAAGGATTATTATATGTGCCAGGACGACCTCTTAGATTATGACCGCAAAAATATATGGCATCCCTATACTTCTCTGGTTAAGCCCCTGCCTGTTTACGGTGTGGAATCAGCCCGGGGAGTAAGGATAAAGCTTGGTGACGGCAGAGAGCTTATTGACGGAATGTCATCATGGTGGTGCGCTGTTCACGGCTATAACCATTGTGTTTTAAATAAAGCCCTCAAGGATCAGACGGATAAAATGGCCCATGTCATGTTCGGGGGCCTGACCCATGAACCGGCAATAAGGCTGGCCAGACGTCTGACAAGACTGACTCCTGAAGGGCTGGAAAAGGTCTTTTTCAGTGATTCCGGCTCAGTATCCGTGGAGGTCGCCCTTAAAATGGCAATCCAGTACTGGCAGGCCAGAGGCAGACACACAAAAACAAAATTTGTCAGCCTTGAAAAGGGGTACCACGGGGATACCTTCGGGGCCATGTCTGTATGTGATCCTGTTAACGGAATGCATACTCTTTTTTCCGGGTTTTTAACTCCCAATTTTTTTGTTCCCTCACCAGAAGGCAGGTATGAAGAGCCCTGTTCGCCGGATCATCTGCAACAGATCAGAGATACGCTTGATAAACATGAAAATGAGACAGCCGCTTTTATCCTTGAACCCATTGTTCAGGGTGCCGGGGGGATGCGGATCTATTCCCGGGATTTTCTGCGTGAGATCAGAAAGATCTGCAGTGAATACCAAGTGTTGCTCATTGCTGATGAGATTGCCACCGGGTTTGGCCGGACCGGAAAAATGTTTGCCTGTGAACACAGCCGGGTGTCTCCTGATATAATGTGTATTGGCAAGGCTTTGACCGGGGGGTACATGAGTCTTGCCGCTACTTTGTGCACAGAAGAAGTGGCCGGGACAATCTGCAGCGGACCGCCCGGGGTTTTCATGCATGGCCCGACTTTTATGGGTAATCCCCTGGCCTGTTCCGTGGCCCTGGCAAGTATTGATCTGCTCATCGGACAGGACTGGGAAGACAAGGTCAGAGCCATTGAAAATCAGCTTAACAGGGAGCTAAGCCCTTGTCTGGAAATTGAAAGCGTGAGAGACGTCCGGGTTCTGGGGGCTATCGGCGTGATCGAACTTGACAGGGAAGTGGATGTTGCCCGGGCACAGAGCCTGTTTGTGGAAAGAGGAGTCTGGATCAGGCCTTTTCGCAACCTGATATATATAATGCCTCCATACATTATTGAGC
>JBKHCI010000097.1:0-6457 GCA_046541915.1 Desulfonatronovibrio sp.
TCAGGTTGCCTGCGCGGTAGTCCAGAATGGTTATCATTTATTATCCTTAATAATATTTAGTTATTTTATCCGGTCTTCCCAGTCCCTGGTTTCAAACCAGAAATGCTTTCTTTCTTCCAGCCAGCCCTGGGAGCGGACAAACCTGATCCAATTGTTCAGAAAGTTTATAGTATCAAAATCCCCTTTTCGTACTGCAAAACCTATTGGTTCCCGGGTGAAGGTTTCCTCCAGGGGCAGGAAAAGCTTGTCAGGATTGCGCAGGGACTGAAAGGCGGGCAGCGGGGCTGAAGCGATTACAGCATGAACACGGCCGTTGAGCAGTTCCTGAATAGCCTGGGATTCATCGTCAAAGAGCTTTAGAGACGCCCGGGGCAGAAAATCAGTGGCCGCTGCAGCCGCGGTGGTTCCCAGTCTGGCAGCTATAGTCACGTCTGGTTTGTTAAAATCTTCCAGGCTGGAAAACCCTCCGGCCTTTTCCTGATGAGCCACAATGGACATGCCGGTATAGTCATAAGGTATGGAAAAGTTTACCTTGAGATTCCTGTCAGGCTTGATGCCCATACCGCCGATAATTATGTCGAATTTTCCCGTAAGCAGGGCAGGGATGATTCCAGACCATTTTGTGGGTATAAAATGGACATCTACCCCAATATCTTCAGCCAGTCTTGTGGCCACGTCTATTTCAAATCCGATGAACTCTCCGTCCTTGTCCTGCATGGCCCAGGGTACAAAGGTGGACATGCCGACCTTCATAACGCCGCGGCGCATGATCTCTTCCAGGGTGCTTTCCCGCACCAGTTGAGATCTTACCTCAGATGACCAGAGATCAGAAGCCAGAAAAAAGATAATAAACAGTGACAGAATCAGAGTTTTGGCGACGCGCATGGTTCCTCCCCGCAAAGAGTTAAAATTGATTTCAGGAAACAGGTCTTTGCCCCTGCAGATATTTCTGGAGCATATAGACCATGAAAGTAATGCACAGGGCTACGGTCAGATAAATGGCTGCTACTGTAAACCATATTTCAAAGGTTAGAAATGTGTTTGATATTATTACCTGGCCCTGCATTGTCAAGTCATAGATGGCTATGGTGCTGACCAGGGCGGAATCCTTGATAAGGGATACGCTCTGATTGGTCAGGGGAGGAATAAGAAATCTGTAGGCCTGAGGAATAATGATATAATAATAGGTTTGAAATCTGTTAAGCCCGGTGCTTGCTGCTGATTCCCATTGTTCTCTGTCTATGGACTGAATGCCGGCCCTGATTATTTCGGACGCGTAAGCCCCTTCAAACAGGCTCAGAGTGAGCACGGCGGTTACAAATGGTGAAATCCCCAGAATAGGCGAGAGCACAAAGTAATTGAATAAAAGCTGGATCAATAAGGGAGTGCTTCGAATGGTTTCCACATAAATTCTGGCAGTCAGGCCGGCAACCAGGGAGTTGGATAACCTGAAAACAGCAGTAATAAGCCCTGTGATCAGGGTAAGAAAAAGACTGATGAAAGTAATTTTCAGGGTTACCCATAAACCCTGGAGCAGGGGGCCGGGAATGAATTTCCCCTGATCCAGGGTAAAAAGAAACTGCTTAACCCTGTACCATTGCCAGTTGTAATTAAGGTTCTCAGAACCCGCGGAAAACAACCAGAAGATCAAACTCAGTATAACCAGAAACTTAATTATGTCCTGAAAGCTCTGAGAAAGAACAGCTCTATTAAATTTGCGCGTCAAAGTGGATAGCATATTTAGGTATATCAGGAGTTCAGACCCCGGGGTTTAATTTTGAAACAGACTGTTTCATGTACAGGCCTGAATATACTCCCGGCGCAGTGAATCTATAAGTTCCTTAACCGAAACCAGCTCTTTGATCCGGTAGGCTGTCTGTCCGGCAAAGGCAAAGCCTTTGTGCATCCTGCCTTTTCTGGCGTTGTTCAGGGCCGAGGCAATGCAGTAGGGACTTTTGGTATAATCGCAGGTGACTATGCAGTGGTATGGACATTTAAAGGGTTTTCTTCTGCCCTGTTCCACATCATTGAGAAAATCGTTGCGCAAGGCCCGGCCCGGCATGCCCACCGGACTTTTGATAACCATGAGGTCTTCTTTTTTGGAATCAATATAAGTCTGTTTGAAGTCCATGCTGGCATCGCATTCATGGGTGGCAACAAACCTGGTTCCCAGCTGTACGCCCGAAGCTCCAAGCTCCAGAAAGCGGCAGATATCCGCTCCGTTGTAAATACCGCCGGCCGCGATAACAGGGATGGCCTGACCGTGCTCCTGTTCAAAAGGTTTTACAGTTTCAACAACTTCCTGAACCAGGTTTTCCAGCTTAAATTCAGGGTCATCAAGCTGTTCGGGCTTAAAACCAAGGTGTCCGCCGGCAAGCGGGCCTTCAACCACGAACGCGTCCGGAAGGTAATCAAACCTGGAAAGCCATTTTTTACAAATAATTTTGGCGGCCCGGGCAGAGGAAACAATGGGAACCAGCTTGGTGCGGGATTCCTTGGTTAAATATTTGGGAAGGTCAAAAGGCAGGCCTGCTCCGGAAAAGATGATATCAATGCCCTCCTGAACGGATGTCTTGACCATGTCGGTAAAATTGGTCAGGGCAACCATGATGTTGACCCCCAGTATTCCGGAAGTCATTTCTCTGGCCTTGCGGATTTCTCTTCTCAGGGTCCTGATATGAGCCTGAACCGGGTTTTTTGCTATGTCGGGTTCGTCCACGCCGATCATGGCGGCTGAGATTACTCCTATTCCTCCCTGGTTGGCAACCGCGGCAGATAAGCCGGACAGGGAAACCCCTACGCCCATGCCGCCCTGGATGATGGGTACTCTGGCTATAAGATCTTTTATTTTAAGTGACGGAAAATCCATTTTGGCCTCCCTTGAGGAATATTTAAGATTAAAGATTTTGAGAAACAGCCGTGAGCATGGGTCTGGTGAAACATGCCCCTCGGATAAATCATTATAATATTTCCATCCGGAAAGTTTTTCTTTCCGGATGAAAATATCGATTTTCTTTCCTGAAACGAAGAGTTTTTTCTTTTGGCAAGGAAAGGGGGGAATTATAAGGAGGCGTATCTTAATACGTTGACGAATAACCCCGCAGATTGACACCGCAAAAAGGAAAAAAACCGTTTCCGGATGAAAACTAGAATGTGAAATAAAATATAAGCATCTATGGAAAAAAATACAAGGGATAACCCGGCTGTCCAAAAATTTGCTTGACATTCAGAAGGTGATATTGAAAATCAGTGCTTCAATCATTTTTTAGCTCAACAATAATTTTTTTAAATATGGAGAATATATGAAACGTTCGATTTGTCTGCGGCACATGGCGGTTAATCAGGAAGGGGTTATAAAAGTTGTAGGCGGACACGGAGAGATGGGCAGAAGGATCAGGGATATGGGGCTGGTTCCCGGAGTGGAAGTCAAAGTGGTGGGGCGAGCTCCCCTTTATGACCCTGTGGCTTTGAGATTGAGAGACTTTACCCTGACCCTTCGAAACAATGAGGCAGACTATATCTTTGTCGAGGTTGATGATGAAAAGTAACAAGCAGAAGATAACCATCGCCCTGACCGGCAATCCCAATTCCGGAAAAACAACTCTTTTCAACGCGTTGACTGGTTCCAGGCAGCATGTGGGCAATTATCCGGGGATTACCGTTGAAAAAAAGGAAGGGTTTATTGAAAGCCCTGAGCATATGCTGCATTTTGTGGATCTGCCCGGGACTTATTCGCTGACAGCCTATTCCCAGGAAGAGCTTGTGGCCAGAAACTATATGGTCCGGGAAGAACCTGACCTGGTTGTGGACGTGGTTAACGCGGCCTCCCTGGAAAGGAATCTTTTTCTGGCCGTCCAGATCCTGGAACTGGGAGCTCCCCTGATCCTGGCTTTAAACATGATGGATGAGGTCAGAAAAAAAGGTATGACCCTGAATACGGATCTCCTGGCACAAAGAATGGGTTGCCGGGTGGTTGAGACCGTGGCCAGACTGGGCAAAGGAAAACAGGAGCTCATTGAAACCATTATCAGCCTTAACAGTCAGAAACAGGATTTTAAAGCCCCCCTGGAAATATCCTATGGGCCTGATCTGGATCCGGTGCTTAATGAAATGGTGGCTGTAATCGAGAAAAACAGCTTCCTCACGGATATTTATCCTGCCAGATGGGTTGCCTTGAAATATCTGGAACAGGACGAGGAGATCATTGCCGAAGGCAGCAGGAAACACCCTGATATTTCAGAAAGATTAAAAAGAGCGTCAGAAAACGTGGCAGAGCATTGTCTGAAAACCATGAAAACATACCCCGAAGCAATTATTGCTGATTACAGGTATGGATTTATTTCTTCTCTGTTAAAGGATGTGGTGACCAGGGATGAACAGCGCCAGCGTATTGAAATGTCTGATCAGGTGGATAAGTTTCTCACTCACAGGCTTCTTGGGCCTGCTTTCATGGTCTTTGTGCTTTACATGGTCTACAGCCTGACTTTTCTGGTGGGCGACATTCCCCTGGGACTCATAGAGGACTTTTTTGGCTGGCTTGGGAACTCAGTCAGGGCGGTAGTGCCTGATGGCCTGCTGCAGTCTCTGATCATCTCGGGAATGATTGATGGAGTGGGAGCGGTGCTTAGCTTTGTTCCTCTTCTGATGATCATATTTTTCTGCATAGCCTTTCTGGAGGATTCCGGGTATATGGCCAGGGTGGCTTACATGCTGGACCGCGTATTCAGGTACTTTGGTCTGCACGGCTGCTCCATCATGCCCTTTATTGTTTCCGGAGGCATTGCCGGAGGGTGCGCTGTGCCGGGCATCATGGCCGCCAGGACTCTCAGGAGTCCCAGAGAAAAGCTGGCCACCATTCTCACAGCGCCATTTATGACCTGCGGAGCCAAGCTGCCTGTTTTTCTGCTTCTGGCAGGCATCTTTTTTCCGGCTAACCAGGCTCTGGCGCTTTTTATGATTACTTTTCTGGCCTGGGGATCAGCCCTTCTTATTTCCAAACTTCTGCGTTCAACAATAATCAAGGGGCCGGCCACTCCTTTTGTCATGGAGCTTCCTCCATACCGGCTTCCCACCCTGCAGGGGCTTTTGATTCATACCTGGGAGCGTACCTGGCAGTATATAAAAAAGGCCGGGACAATTATTCTGGCCATATCCATCCTTATCTGGGCCGCCATGACCTTTCCGCAGCTGCCCGAGGATCATCTGGCCGGGAGCGGATCAGAGGCCGTATCTGTAAGCCAGTCCCAAACTTTAGAAAACGGCATGTTACAGGAAAATCCGGAAGAATCTTTATCCGGAACCCGGCAAAGTGAATTTGCCAGGGAGGAGCAGCAGCTGGCCTATTCCTTTGCCGGACGGGTAGGGTCTTTTCTGGAGCCGGTTACCAGCTGGGCCGGGTTTGACTGGAAGATAAATATCTCTCTGGTGGGAGGCTTTGCCGCCAAGGAAGTGATTATTTCCACCCTGGGCACTGCGTATTCTCTTGGGGCGGTGGACGAAGATCTGTCCTCTTTGTCCGGTCACATCAGGCAGGACCCGGCCTGGGACGCCAAAAGGGCCATAAGCCTGATTATTTTTGTGCTGCTTTACGCGCCCTGTTTTGTGGCGGTTGTGGCTATTGCCAGAGAGTCCGGGTCATGGAAATGGGCTGGATTTTCCATGGTTTTTAATACTTTGTTTGCCTTTATGTTTTCAACACTTACTTATCAGACCCTTAAGCTGTTTATCTGATTATGAATTTGGAACAGAAAACACAAGAACAGCCAATAAATTATTTTCCAAATGGCAGTATGGTCCGGGTTGTCAGCCTGGACGCTGGAAAGTGCGCCTTTTCCAGGCTTTGCGCCATGGGCCTGGTTCCAGGGACCCTGGTCCAGGTTTTCAGAAACGGGAAAGGTCCGGTCAGGCTGAAATTCAGGGACACGGAACTGGTTCTGGGAAGAAGTTTCGCGGAAAAAATTATAGCCAGGTTAACCCGCAACAATGATTGAGAAGATAATAATAATTCTGCTGGTGGGATTTGCCCTGATTTATGTGATCAGGAAATTTATAAAAAGCTATAAAAAAATTGCCGCTGGTAAGGTATGCGACTGCGAGCACAAGGATTCAGGAAGTTGTCCGCAGGACCCGGGCAGCTGTACAGGAAAATGCCCGGGTTCAGATGATTTTTTCCCCAAATAGGCTGGGCAGCTCGGGAAAATCCTGGATGCCGGGTTTTGTGAGATCAAAAAAAAGGTTGTCTGCGTTCAGACAACCTTTTTTATTGGATTTATGGGGTGAGTGATGGGACTTGAACCCACGGCCACCTGGGCCACAACCAGGTGCTCTACCAACTGAGCTACACCCACCATGGAAAGAAACATTGTTTAATTGTTCTCCAACTCCCAGTCAAGAGAAAATATAACTGGCTGCCCTAAATCTCCCAATTGCCGCGTTGCTGCAAAAAGTTCAAACTCTT
>JBKHCI010000098.1:0-6432 GCA_046541915.1 Desulfonatronovibrio sp.
TCCATGCTCCATTGGTTTCCCTTGACAACCATTGAAAATTCTATCAAGAAACAATATTTCTTGCTGGTTTCCATCCGGAAAGATTTTTCTCGGATGCTGAAGCTGCCGGTTTTCAATCTGAAAGTCAGTATTTTTCAGATGAAAACTTGCTTGAGCGGGTGTAGCTCAGCTGGCAGAGTACAAGCTTCCCAAGCTTGGTGTCGCGGGTTCGATCCCCGTCACCCGCTCCACTCCAAGCTTTACTGATGTTTACTGGGGTGGACCATAAGGTCCACTTTTTTTTTGATACAGGGGAACAACTCAATGAAAAATCAGGACGCCAGAGCCAGAATTGTGGAACTGGCCCGGACCAACTGCCGGATAATGGGAGTTGAACTCTGGGGCGTGGAATACTTTCCCGGTCCCGGAGGGAAAAAAGGTATTGTCCGGATATATATAGATTCAGATCAGGGTGTGAGTATCGACCAATGTGCTGAACTGAGCCGAAATATAAGTATTGTTCTTGACGTGGAGGATATAGTTCCTGGTGCCTATACTCTGGAAGTTTCATCGCCTGGTTTGGACAGGATTTTTTTCAGTCCGTCCCAGATGGAACATTTTATCGGACAGAAGGTAAAAATATCCCTGAAACAGCCGCACGGGAAAAGAAAGAACTTTTCCGGCTTTTTAAACAGCGTTGATGGACAAAAAATTTATATTGAATCAGACTCTCATGAAAAATGGGAATTTGACTGGGAAGAGATTGACAAAGCAAAACTGGACGGCTGACTGTTTGACTGTTGTTCGTTGCCGGTTGAAATAATCGTTATGGAGGAAGGCTATGAGCCTGGAACTTAAAAGAGTAATCGATCAGATTAGTAAAGATAAAGGTATAGACCGAGACATGCTTGTTGATACCCTGGAAGAAGCCGTGCGCACTTCAGTAAGCAAAAAATACGGCAACATGCTGGACATCGAGGTAAACTTTGATGAAGAGCAGGGGGAGATCAAGGTTTACCAGTATAAAGTTGTCGTGGACGAGATACTCGACCCTGAAAACGAAATCCTGCTTGAAGACGCCCGGGAACATGACCCCAATGTCCAGATTGACGATGAACTTGGTTTTGAACTGAATGTCAAGGATCTTGGACGCATTGCTGCCCAGTCTGCCAAACAGGTGCTGATTCAGAAAATGCGCGATGCTGAACAGGAAATCATATATGAAGAATACAAGGACCGCATCGGTGAAATAACCAGCGGAATTATCCAGCGCAGGGACAGGTCAGGATGGATTATCAACCTCGGCCGGACTGAAGCGGTACTGCCCAGAGACGAACAGATCCCCAAAGAAAGATTTCACCGGGGCGACCGGGTAGAAGGATATATTATTGATGTCCGCAAGGAAAGCCGCACTCCCCAGATAGTTATTTCCCGGTCACACCCGGACTATATGATTGCCCTGTTCAAACGGGAAGTCCCTGAAGTATCCGATGAGACCATTAAAATTTTAAATGTGGCCAGGGATCCGGGCAAAAGAGCCAAGGTAGCTGTTACATCCAAAGACGTGGATGTTGATCCAGTGGGGGCATGTGTCGGGGTGAAAGGCTCCAGGATTCAGAACATCGTACAGGAACTCAAAGGTGAGAGAATCGATATTGTAGTCTGGAAACCGGACATTGCCACTTATGCTGCCAATGCTCTTTCTCCGGCCAGGATTTCCAGAATCACTGTGGATGAAGACGAAAAAACCCTTGAAGTTGTTGTTCCTGATGATCAGCTGACCCCTGCCATCGGGAAAAAAGGACAGAATGTCAAACTGGCCTCAACACTGCTTGGGTGGAAAATCGATGTTTATACTGAAACAAGGTACGGACAGGTTAATGAACATCAGCAGATAATGGAGCAACTGGCCAGCGCGGCGGGAATTTCCATTAATGATTTTATAAAACAGGGATTTGAAAGCCTTGATCAGCTTGCCGCAGCCGCTGATGAGGAGCTTCAGGAAAAGCTGGAACTTACAGATGAAAGCCTGGCCAATCTCAAGAGCGCAATCAACTTTCTGGGTCCCAGAAAAGATGAAGAGCCAGTGGAGCATGAGATTGAAGGTCAGAAGCCGGACATGGTTCCGGAGCAGAAGGCTGAGCAGGAACCTCAAAAATCAGAACCTTCACCAGAACCGGATGCCAGTGCTGAGCCTGATAATTTTACAGCTGATGCTGAATCCGACACGCAGCCCCAGGCTGTTTCAGACGAAGAATCAGATAAAAACACTTAAAATATATTTATGAGCAAACATGTTCCCATGAGAACATGCGTTATTTGTCGCGCCAAAAAGCCCAAAGCATTACTGCTTAGGCATACCTGTCCGGATGACTCTGACAGGCATCTAAAGCCTGATCCCAAAGGCTCCAGGCAGGGACGGGGCTTTTATACATGCCTGGACAAATCCTGTTGGGAAAAGATAGACAGATTCAGGGGATGGATTCATAAGTGCAAGGGAGTAGTTAGTAATGTCCGATAAAATTAGAGTTAGAGAGCTTTCCCAGGAGCTGGGCATTTCCAATAAGGAGCTCATACAGCTTCTCAGAGACCTGGATATCTCGGTCAAAAGCCATATGAGCAGCCTTGACGCGGAGCAGGCTGATCTGGCCCGTAAAAAACATGCTCAGGCTTCTACGGAAAAAGTAACCCAGAAAGTGGCTAAATCAGGGGTTATCGTCCGAAGAAGAAAAAAGCCAAAGCAGGAGCCTAAACCGGAAAAAGAACCGGATATACCAGTTCAGGAATCCGAGACCGCCCCGGCAGAACCTTCCTTAGCAGAATCCCCGGAAGCACAACCTGAAGATGTCACTCCCGCAGATATTGAGAAAGAACCTGACACTCAGGAATCAGCCATTGAAGCACCAGAAGTCGGAGAAGAAACTTCCGCCGCAAAAACTGCCGCGGTCAAACCCGGAAAGACTCAGAAGAAATCACGAAAAACTCCTCCTGAACCTAAAGTCAAGATTATTTCCAAACCCGAACCCAAACCAGAGCCTGAACCAGTTATTTCAGAACCGGTTACAGGCAAAACAGCAGGGCCTGTTACTCCACCTCCCGGAGATGTTCCCCCGGTCACAGGACAGGAAGAGATTTCAGAAGCCAAGAAAAAACGCAGAAAAAAGAAGGGAAAAAAAGACAAAAGAGTTGTTGATTTTCAGGGATATTATCAGGATACCGAACAAACCAAAAAATCCGCCATAGACTTCAAAAAGCAGAAGTCCGCCACAGTGGCTGACAAGACAGGTGGAAAGGCCAGGCTTCTCAAGGATAAAAAATCCAAACTGGATGAAATGGCCAAATCACAACCCCAGTCCACTAAGTCTTCAAAGAAAAAAATCAGGATTGATGAAGCTATACGGGTTGCTGACCTGGCCAAACAAATGGGAATCAAATCTCAGGATCTGATCAAAACCCTGCTGGGCCTGGGCATCATGGCCACCATAAACCAGTCCATTGATCTGGATACCGCTGCAATTCTGGCAGCTGAATTCGGTTATGAGGTGGAAAAAACCGGTTTTTCCGAAGACGTATTCATGCTTCCCAAGGAAAAGGACGACCCCGCAGATCTCAAGCCCAGATCTCCTGTTGTGACCATCATGGGTCATGTTGACCACGGTAAAACCTCCCTTCTGGATGCCATCCGCAAATCCAAGATTACTTCAGGAGAAGCTGGGGGCATTACTCAGCATATTGGTGCTTATTACGTAACCAGCCCCAAGGGAGACATTGTATTTCTGGATACTCCAGGTCATGAGGCCTTTACAGCCATGAGAGCCAGAGGAGCCCAGGTCACGGACATTGTCATCCTGGTGGTGGCGGCTGATGACGGAGTCATGGACCAGACCAGAGAAGCGGTAAACCACTCCAAAGCCGCCGGCGTACCCATTATTGTCGCTGTCAATAAAATGGACAAGGAAGGCGCCAATCCGGACCGGGTCAAGCGCGAACTTGGCGACCTTGGTCTTGTGCCCGAAGAATGGGGAGGAGACACTATTTTCAGTGAAGTCTCAGCCATAAAAAAGACCGGCATTGAAGAACTTCTGGAAATGGTCAACCTGCAGGCTGAAGTCCTGGAACTCAAGGCCAATCCGGACAAAAACGCCCTGGGTCACATTGTGGAAGCCCGCCTGGATAAAGGAAGAGGGGCAATAGGAACCCTGCTTGTTCAAAGCGGCACTCTTAAACAGGGTGACTCTTTCGTATGCGGCCTTTTTCATGGTAAAGTAAGGGCCATGTTCAATGATAAAGGAAAGAAGATGGACAAGGCCGGACCTTCAACCCCGGTTGAGGTCCAGGGATTCGAAGGCGTGCCTGAGGCAGGCGATGAATTTGTTGTTGTCAAGGACGAAAAAGTCGCCCGCAAGATTGCTGAAGCCAGACAAACCAAGCAGAGGGAAAAGGATCTGGCCAAGGAGTCCAAAATCACTCTGGAAAGTTTTCTTGCATCCAAGGCGGATGGTGAAGTGCTCAATCTCAATCTGGTCCTTAAGGCCGATGTCCAGGGTTCACTTGAAGCCATAGCCGAGGCCCTGCACAAACAATCCACTGACGCGGTAAAGATAAATATCATCCATGCCGGAGCAGGAACGATTTCCGAATCGGATATTCTGCTTGCTTCAGCCTCTTCAGCCATTATCATCGGATTCAATGTCCGGCCGACATCCAGAGTCAAAGACGTAGCTGAGCAGGAAAAAGTCGAAATAAGATTCTATGATATAATATACAACCTGGTTAATGATATCAGGGATGCCATGGCCGGGATGCTGGCCCCTGTCATCAAGGAAAAATACCTGGGACAGGCTGAAGTTATCCAGACATTTTCCGTTCCCAAGGTTGGTACAATTGCCGGCTGCATGGTTTCGGACGGAAAACTAACCAGGAACGCCAAGGTCCGGCTGCTGCGTGACGGTGTAGTCATATTCACCGGCAAACTGGACTCCCTCAAAAGATTCAAGGACGATGTCAAAGAAGTTACCAAAGGCTATGAATGCGGTGCCGGGCTTGAAAAATACAATGACATCAAAATCGGGGATGTAATAGAGGCCTTTGAAGAATTTGAGGAAAAAGCCGTACTGTAGGCTTTGCATTCCGGGATGTCCGGACAGGCAGTTAACAATCAAATGCTTATAGGCGTACTTACCATCAAATTCAGGCTTCATGGGATTACTTCTCTTAAGGCCAAGCGAAAAATCAGCAACAGTCTCAAACAGAAACTTAAAAATAAGTTCAACATGGCGGTTGCTGAAGCGGATTACCAGGACAGCCTGGATTATCTGAGTATCTGCATGACCACTTTGGCCAACCGGAAAACCAAGGTGGAAGAAGTGCTGAACAAAGCCCTGGCCATGATTGATGCCATAAGCAACGACGATATAATGGATGTAAAAATGGAAGTTTTCGGAGTCTGATATGCGTGCTTCAACAACCAGACGCTCATCAAGAATGGCCGACGAAATAATGCGGGAGCTAGGCAGGATTATTGTCCAGGAAAGTCAGGATCCAAGGCTTGAATTTCTGACAATCACCGGAGTTCGCCTTAATAAGGATTTCAGCATTGCCGAGATCCTTTACACGCATTTTCAAGGCCAGAGCGCAGAACTGGAGAAAAGTCTAAAAAAAGCCAGTGGTTTTCTCAGGACGAATCTGGGAAAAAACTTGAAACTGCGCTATGTTCCTGAATTAAGATTCACATGGGATTCCTTTGTGGAAGAAATGGTTTACGATGGAAAATCTGAATAAAATAGCGCAAACAATCAAGGATTTTGACAACTTTTTAATTACTTCCCATGTCAATCCTGATGGAGATGCCATGGGGTCCATGTCTGCCATGGGGCATCTGCTTCAGGCCATGGGCAAGAAGTTTTCCATCTTCAATGAGAGCCAGGTTCCACAAAGATTTAACTGGATCACCCTGCCCGGCCCGGTTGAGAACAGGTACGAGCCGGGCAATCATTCCTGGATGATAGTTCTTGACTGCGGAGATTTTGAAAGGTCCGGGAAAGAACTTCCCGGCAAGGCTACAGAATCAATTATCAATATTGATCATCACCGGGGCAATCCCGGATTTGGGAATATCAACTGGGTTGACACTCAAGCATCCTCTGTCGGTGAAATGATCGCTGACCTGGCAGATCATCTCCAGATTAATATAAATGGCCCTCTGGCTGAAGGCATTTATCTGGCCCTGGTTTCAGATACAGGGTTTTTCACTTTTGGAAACACCTCTCCCAAAGTCCTTGAGCTTTCCGCCCGGCTTATAAGAAACGGAATTGATCCGGGAACACTTAATTCCATCATTTTAAACCAGTGGACCATTGGCAGGCTGCGCCTCCATGGCCAGGCCATGCAGAATACCTTGTTTTTTATTAATGACCGAGTGGGAATAGTATCCATCTCGCAAAAGATGATGGA
>JBKHCI010000099.1:0-6413 GCA_046541915.1 Desulfonatronovibrio sp.
AAAAAAATTCTGGTTGTTGATGACGAACTGCACATAAGAATGCTTTACCAGGAAGAACTGGAAAGTCTTGGTTATAACGCAGTCACTTCTGACGGAAGTGAAGATATCCTTTCTTTAATGGACAGGGAAAAGCCTGATCTTATTGTGCTGGACATAAAGCTTGGCCAGGACAAGTCCGGTCTGGACCTTTTACAGGAAATCCGTTCTCAGGATCAGAATATTCCAGTAATTCTTTGTACCGCTTATGACAGTTTTCAGCATGATCTCAAGTCTATTGCTGCTGACTATTATGTGGTTAAGTCTGTTGACCTGTCTGAATTGATAGACAAGGTCAGAAAGATTCTGGATTAGCTCTTTTTCCCGGCTTCCGGGGCTGTTTTATCCTGGTTGTTCTTATCTTCTCTGATATTTATTCACTGCCCGGTTATGTTCGCGCAGGCTTTTGCTGAAATGGTGCGAACCGTCATTTTTGGAGACGAAATAAAGATAATCATGTTTCTCCGGATAAAGGGCCGCTTCCATAGAGGCCAGGCCGGGTGAACAGATAGGGGTGGGAGGAAAACCCATGTGTTTATAGGTATTATAGAGATTGTCCCGGTTATCCAGATGAGAACGCCTGATTATTCCGTCAAAATCTTCTTTCAGGCCGTAAATAATGGTTGGATCGCATTGCAGGCGCATGTTTTTTCCAATGCGGTTGTGAAACACTCCGGATATGGTTTTTCTCTCCCCGCTGATTCCGGTTTCCTTTTCAATGAGCGAGGCCAGATTCACGGCCTGGTATATGTCGTCAAAATCCATGTCTTTCCAGAGTTCTCCAGTGGTATTCCAGAACTGATTGATCATTATGGATAATAATCTCCTGGCGCCCTTATCCCTGGTGGGTGAGAGATAATATGTCTCCGGGTACAGGAAACCTTCAGCGCTGGAAGCGTGGATTGAATGTCCGGTTAAAAAATCCTGATCATGGGCCAGTTGTTTGAATTCATCAAAGTCGGCCAGGCCTTTATTTTCCAGTATACTGGCGATCTGCCACCAGGTAAGACCTTCAGGTATCCGCAGGCGAATCAGCGCTTCCCGGCCAGTAGTTAAATGTTCCAGCATCTGAATCATATTCCAGGCTGGGTCAACCTCAAAGTGTCCGGCCTTTATTTCCCTGGCCTGACCGGTAAGTCTGCCCAGAAGATAAAAAACATGCTCATTTCTGATCATATCCCCGGAATAAAGCCGGCTGGCGGTTGCCTTGAAGCTTTGGCCCGGATCTATTTTTATAATATCCTTTTTAATTTCACTGTTGCCTGGTATTGTAATGAGGTGATACAAGTATCCGCCTCCGGCAAGGATCAATAAAAGGCTCACAATACTCAGGATTAAAAATGTTTTTTTCATCAGGATATCTCTGTGGTATGGGTATTTTCTGAAGGTGGTGAGTCGGATTTTTTTTGCTGGTTTAAGAAAGTCTCCAGTATCAAAACCGCTGCCACCTGGTCCAGGATCTTTTTTTGTCTGCCTGGTTTGAGGTTCTGCTTTTTTATGACAGCCTGTGCTTCACAGGAGGTGTAGGCTTCGTTAACCGTATATACAGGCACGTGAGTGCGTCTTTCCAGGCTTTTTTTGAAGTTTGCAGCCTGCCTCGCGGTATAAGTTTCTTCTCCTGCCGGTCCCAGAGGCATGCCCAGAACAACGGCCTCAATCTTTTCTTTGATAATCAGGCCCACAAGTTCTTCAAACAAGGCCTGTCTCGTGGTCCGAAAAATGGTTTTCAAGGGAAAGGCCATTTTGCTTCCGGTACTGCTTACTGCCAGACCGACCCGCTTTATTCCAAAATCTATTCCCAGATAACGCATAGCCGGTTCATTTGCCCGTTGAAATCACAAGGGCTTTTCCCTGCTTTTTACCTTTATTTATTTTCTTGAGCACATCGGCCTTCCATTTGGATCCCAGCCTGACCCGGGCCAGGTACTCAACCGTATGCAGGACCTTGTGTTTGCTTTTGAGATCTATAAGGCTCCTGGATATTCCTATTTTACAGGAAGGGCATCCCACCAGTATTGGCTGGTCTTCAGAATACGCGGGAAGCTGCTCAGTCAGGATCTCCTGTTTTCTGGTCCGGATGAGGTTATATATCTGCGGAGAGGTCAAAGCGCCCAGGCCTGATTCCCCGCAGCATCCAGGGCTGGTTTCTATGCCTGTGCCCAGAAAATTCTCCAGTTTCCGGGCATAGATTTCTCCGGCTTTGAGCAGGTTTACCCCGGTCCATTCAGCGTGGCAGGATGGATGATACAGTATTTTTTCACTGCTCCCCGGGCTGGATAAAGAAGGCATGAATTCCAGCAGATACTGGACAACGTCCATGTGTACCAGTTCTCCCTGAGCTGATTTTAACCGGTAATCACTTATTCCCTCCCGGCAGGTCCCGCATGAAGTCAATACATATTCAGGATTAAGTCCCTGATCCTGGGCTCTGGCAAGCAGGTCCTGCAGGGATTTTCTATTGTCCGCCTGAATTTTCGCAAAACTGGAGGAACAGCCGCTGGCCAGCAGAGGATATCCGCAGCAGTAGTGTCCGTCCGGTAAGATCACTGATTTGCCGGTCTCAAGTATCAGAGCCAGAGCTGCCAGTCCGATTTCCCGGTAGAAAAGGCCTGCCCCGCAACCTGGAAAATAAAGGACTGCCTGATCTGATTTGTCCTGATCCGGGATAAATATGTTGCGTTTGCCAAGGTGCAGGGTTTCAGTCAGGTTGCGAAACCCTATCTCTGGAGATTTGTCTCTGAAAAGAGGGTTGGTCAGTTTCTTCCTCCAGAAGGAGGGTACTATGCCCAGGGCTGTATTTTGTATCCTCTGACCGGTGCTTGCCATTTTGGCGGCCCTGGGAATCATTTTCCTGGGTTCGCGGCTGAGATATTTGAGCAACCTGTTTTTGACCGGATGACCCGAAGCCTTATTTATATCCAGGTAAGAGCGCATTTCCAGGGCTGCTCCGGCGTTTTCAATTTTAACCGGACAGGCCTGAGTGCATTTGCCGCAGGCAGTGCAATGCTCCATTATCCTTTTGAGATGGCCTATGACTTTCTGGTCGGGGGTTCCCTGAAGGACTTGAGTATAATAAAGCGCTTCAATAAGGGCGCCCAGGGCCAGGTTCTTATTTCTGGGATGAAACATGAGCCCCTTCTGGGGCAGATACATGGGACAGGTCTGCTTGCACTTGCCGCAGCGCGAGCAGGTCTGGATGCTCTTCAGAAGGTTGATAAGTCTTTCTTTTTCCTCCAGTCCGCTCTTGCTCAGGTCCTCGATGAGGCGGTTAAAGGAAAAGGTGTAAGGATGAACCGGAAGGTCCCTGCGGATAAGTTTCTCCGGGTTAAATACATTGCGGGGGTCAATTTTTTCTTTGTATTTTTTCAGGGCGGAAATTTTTTCATCGGATAAAAATCCGATTTTGGTGATGCCGATTCCATGTTCGCCTGATACCTGACCATTTAGTTTTAGAACCTGGTCAAAGACTTTTGCCGCAGCTTCTTCAGCCAGATGCATCATTTCAGGATCATTGGAATTGACCGGAATATTCACATGGCAATTGCCGTCACCAGCGTGCATATGATTGGCCACAACCACCCTGGTGGTGTTCAGTTCATCCAGTATTTTTTCCAGGTTTTCCCGCAGTTGTGGATACCGGCCCTTGAGATCCTGAAAAAAGAAACCTATCTGAACATGAAAAATTTCTTCAGGCAGATCATCCTTGGATATTTTTCCTTTGAGCACTTTCATGGCCACGTCCAGTTCCATGTGGATGAATTCGTCATCCATATTCATGCCGGGAAGATCCAGGACAATATTCAGGGCTTTACGATAAGCCAGGGCCAGGTAGTACAGGTTGAGGTTTTCAATAAAGTCTGAGAATTCCGGGATTACTTCCAGGGGAATGACCACATCCTCGTTGATTTTAAAACCACTGGTTCTCTTGGTGATGGCGGAAAGCTTATGCCGGTCCTCCCAGAATATTTCAGCTTCCCTGTCATCTCTGGCGACAAACACGTCCACCTGATCATAAGGGGATACGATATCCACGATTCTTTCCACTGACTGATTCAGGGCCTGCTCGTCATTGGAATCCAGCTGGACAATGAGTACGGACATGGGTTCTCCCTCATATTGTCCGGATTTTTTCTGGTACTCAATGGCCTGAACATACTTGGACCCGAATTCTTCCAATGCGGATATTTTGACCAGGTCGCCGGTTTTTCTGATTTCGTCCCTGAAATTGACAATATCCTTGATGACCAGCATGGCATTGTGCATGGAATGGCCGTAAAATTCCAGGCAGAGGACCCTGGACAGAGCCATCATGGGGTACAGGGTAAAGCAAACTTCAGTGATGACTCCGTCCACTCCTTCCTTTTGAACACCGGGCAGGCCGCCCAGATACTTGTTGGTTACGTCTTTGCCCAGGCCGGGAGTCCTGATATCCGCCCCTCCAAGAATGATTGTTTCCCGGACTCTGCCCTGGTGGTCCAGTATTTCAAACTCCACGTCCTCATCCATAAGTATCTTATGGCCGGGATGATTCACCCGCCTGACTTCAATGAGGTCTCCGTTGGCCATAACCATTTTGTAGCTGAAGATATTGTCTATGGTGGTCCCGTATTCAAAGGCAAACGGCCCCCCGGCGTTTTCAGACACATTTCCACCCAGAGATGAGGCAGCCTTGGAAGCCGGATCAACCGTGAACAAGAGCATTTCCCGGGCAGCCGCCTTGATGGCGTCCAGGGTGATGACCCCGCTCTGGGAACAGAGCAGAAGTTTTTCCTTGTCAATGTCAATTATTTGTTTCATCCTGCTCATGCTCAGGATGACGCATCTTCGCATGGCCGGGATTGCCCCGCCGGTCAATCCGGAACCTCCACCCCTGGGCACGACCGCGAATTCCATGTCATTGGCCAGTTTGACAATGGCCTGGATTTCAGCGGTGCTTTCCGGAAACAGAACCATCATGGGCAGTTCCATGCGCAGATCCGTGGCGTCAGTGGAGCATTCAATAATGTTGTTTGGGGTGGTAACGATATTTTTCCGGGGCATGTGTCTGCTCAGGTTTTTTATAACCTGACCCTTGAATTCCTGGTCATCAAGGAAACCCTGCCAGTATTTTTCCAGCCGGGCAGATATTTCCTGATAATACTGCGGAGACAGGCTTGGTTTTTCCGCGTTGAGCCTGGACCAGACGCTTTTTTGAACCTGTTCAGGATTGATAAAGGGGTTGTAACTGATTAAGAATAGTTCGCCAGCCAGACTCAGGGCCAGCTCCCGGACAGACTCCGGCCAGGAGTTGAAGTTTTCCGTGCTCATGTCCAGAACACGCCTGACCAGTTTGGTGACAGGCAGGGATATGTGAGGCATTTTATTGACCATTGATTATTTCCTTTTATTAGTGATGAACCGCTAAATATAAATACTTGACAGGTGAAAGGCAAGGGATGATTTTTGGGTAATTTTTTTACGCAGTTGGCTTTGCCTCGCTCGCCCCGGTTGAATGGCTTCGCCCTGCACTTCGTGTATTCAACAGGGTAAAAAGACTCCCTGGCAATGACAACTTATAGCCACAGACGTGGTGACGCGCTACCTGTCATTGCCAGGGAGCGCAGGGACCGAAGCAATCTGTATGGCAAAAGTATAAATGACTGAATTTGTTATCTGTCAGCCCTAAGTTGCTTGTAAGAAGATCATGCTGGACAATATTTTTTTTCAAAGATAAATAAAATACTGTATTGGTATGTTATTGAAATGTATTAAACCGGAGTTACCATGAAATTATCTACTACTATTCGTTACGGAACAAGACTTATGCTGGATATGGCTGAACAGCACGGACAAGGGCCGGTTCGTATCCGAACCATTGCCAGAAGACAGGGCATATCTGAAAAATATCTGGAAAAGATAGTCAGGCTTTTGCGCAAAGGCGGCCTGGTGGATGGGCTTAGAGGGCCGGGAGGCGGCTATGTTTTGGCTGTTCCTCCGGACAAGATTACACTGGCTGATATTCTGGAAGCTGTCCAGGGCAAGGTGGAACTCTGTCCCTGTCTGGACGAGCCTGAGAGCTGCGGTAAACATGCGAGCTGCAAAACCAGAAAAGTCTGGAATGAGATCAATGAGATTATCTGGATTAAACTCAAGGGGATTACCTTGACCGACCTGAAAGACTCGGTCTGTCCCCCTGAAGACCAAAGACAGGAACCGGATCTGCTGGAGCTGTTGTAGGTTCTTACTTTAATGCCGATGCTGCAGGGAGCAGTTATGAAGCAGAACATAAAAAACAGATGATGTTTCAGATGCTCATTCTTCAGTAACGGACAGGAAAAGAAAGCCCCCGGATCAAGTCCGGAGTGACGGATCCAGGGTCCAGATCTTCTTGTTGGATC
>JBKHCI010000100.1:0-6348 GCA_046541915.1 Desulfonatronovibrio sp.
GGATTCAGGTGTAATATTGAATATCGAACTTTCAAGCTATGCAGAAACCCGGGAAAAATAAGTAGTTAAAATCTTAAGGATACATTTTACCGCCACAGATTCTGATACCTGGCTTGCCGGCTGCGGTGCCAGTTCGCAAAAGTCTAGCCCTGCCAGTCTGGGACCGGGCCACAGGGCTTTCCAGAAGTCCTGGACCCAAGCGTAATCAAGTCCCCCGGGTTCAGGAGTGCCTGTTCCAGGCATTATGGAGGGATCAAGTCCATCCGCGTCAAATGTTATGTACACCGGACTGCTGCCGATAAAATCTTTGACCGCCTGGGCCGCCTCTTCTGGAGAGGGCAAGCTCCAGGGATAAAAAGGTAATATATGTCCGGGATTTCCCTTTATTAACTCAGCTTCTTCCCGGCTGAAGCTTCTTATGCCCATTTGGACTGTTTTAAGCTTCAAGTCTTTGGTGCGGGCCATGATACACGCGTGTGAACAGGGACTGCCTTCATACGCGGATCTAAGGTCAGCATGGGCGTCAAGCTGGATAACTGCCAGGTCGGGATATTTCCGGGCGTAAAATTCCACCAGAGGGAAAGAGATGGAATGTTCTCCGCCCAGGGTCAGAAAAAAATCCTGTTCAGGATTAAAATCTTTGAGGAATGTCCGCATCTCTTTGTATAAATGTTCGGGTCCTGCTGCACTGGGCCTTTGAAAGGGCAGGGTGGTGAATGAGCATAATTTGGAGATATCCGCATTAAGCTCTCCATCGTAAGGCTCCATCTGGTAACTGGCTTTTAGGATTGCTTCGGGACCATCCTTGGTGCCGTCCCCAAAACTTACAGTTCCCTGGTAGGGTACCGGCCAGACATATACAGGACGCAGGCCGGATTGTTTCGTTTCCAGATCTAAAAAATTATTGTACATGTTTCTGGTCCTGTTCTTATGCAGGAGATGCTGGAAGTCATGTCTTCAAGGCAAAAATACAGCAGCTGAGATGGTTGTTGTCCACAGGCCGGCTACGCCGGTGGTGACGCAGGGAGCTGAAGTTGAATCAACAATCTGACCGCTCATCATGTATATCTGCCGTCTCTGATCATAATCCTTTTCCGGATCAAAATCTATTCCCAGAGTTGTGGCCAGCATGGTGGATGCCAGGTCTTCGGCAAAGTCTCCGATTTCATTTTCATCTGCCCCGAAAGCGGTATGTTCGGATATATATCCATACTGACTCTTGGCCGCTGGAAAGGCCATGCCCACTGCCGAGCCTACCAGTCGTCCCTTTTCATTGGTGGCGTTCCTGGCCATAACACAAAAGGTTATCTGACCGGGCAGCAGTTCCCGGACTCCTTCCTCCACAGTGAGCAGTTCACAATTAGGAGGGAATATACTGGATACATAAACCAGGTTCTGTTTTTCAATGCCGGCATCTCTCAAGGCCAGCTCAAAAGACTGAAGCTTGTTTTTGTGGCGTCCTATGCCCCGGGTGAAAAAGGCCCGGCTGGGAACAAAAGTATTTGTGATCATTTTTTAAATATCCTCCATGACTGTGATTTTGTGTCTATTCATTAAGTTTTTTTAACCGCGCGTTGAAAAGGTCCTTATTCAACCGGGCGGAGCCAATATGTTTACGAAGGTCTTCGACCCCGTAACAATGGCTGGGATATCCCGTGATCTTCAAGCTTTTGGATCATCTTTTCCGAGTTTTGGTCCGTGCTCTCAAACTCAACAATCACCCTGTACCACGGCTCATTATTGACAAAGGCCTGGGCTATGCTGGCTGAAAAGCCGTCCCGCGCAAGTTGTTCCTGGGTCTTTGTGGCTTTTTCTATGGTTTGAAAAGAACCTACCTGGTAAGAGTAAACAAAAGTCTCAACTTCAGCGGGGTCCAGTGGTTTTTTTGGGGGTGTCTCTATATCGGGCTGTAGCTTTGTTCTGGCAAGGGTCTGTTTTTGGGAGCCTGCCTGGGGCTGTTCCGGGGATGACTTCAAGCGGTCAAAAAATTCCAGTTCTTCAGGTCTGAGTACTTTGGGTACGGAAATACTCTGTCCCGCGTCAGGCATTACCCGGGATATTTCAGGGACTACATCTTCAGGATTATATCCCCGGCCCACAAAGACACCCAGTATAAAGGCCCAGACCATGGCCAGGACTACAAACGCCCCTAGAGACAGGGCCTTGGTAAAGCCCAGTTCTATCTTGAATTTGCCTGTGGATTTCCGGGTGGATTTTTTTTTGTTTTTTGTTGCCATCAATTTTTACATTCTTTCCGGAGCGTTGACTCCAAGTAGATTAAGTCCGTTTTTTAATACCCTGGCAACGGCCTGAAACAGTACCATTCGGGCCTGAATAAGCTGTCTGCTTTCCGCGCTGAGTACTGGATGAACAGTATAATATCTGTGCAGATGCCCGGCAAGTTCCTGAAGATAAAAACTAAGATGATGCGGACTCAGATTCATGGCTGAAGAAGCGACTACGTCCGGAAATTCAGCCATTTTCTTGAGGAGTTCCAGATCCTGGGGGGTATCCAGCAGTTCCAGGGAAACATGGGGGTCATTATCAAAAGGAATTCCTTTTTCAGCCGCTCTGGAAAAGAGAGAACAAATTCTGGCATGGGCATATTGAACATAATAAACAGGATTGTCCATGGTTTTTCTTTTGACTACTTCCAGGTCAAAATCAAGATGGCTGTCGCTTTTGCGGCTCAGGAAGATGAACCTGCAGGCATCAGTGCCCACCTCGCTGATAACATCCTTTAAGGTGACAAACTCTCCGGCTCTGGTGGACATGGCCATCTGTTTGCCTTCCCTGAGCAGGTTTACCAGCTGCACAAGGATGACCTGAAGGCTTGATTCCGGTTTTCCCAGAGCCTGAACAGCGGCCTTCATTCTGGGAACATAGCCGTGATGATCAGCACCCCATATGTCCACTGCAAAATCAAATCCCCGGTCGAATTTATTTTTATGATAGGCAATATCAGAGGCGAAATAGGTCAGGGAACCATCTGATTTTTTCAGCACCCGGTCTTTGTCATCACCCAGTTCAGAGCTTTTAAACCACAATGCCCCTTCATGTTCATAAGCAAGTTTTTTTTCCTTCAGCCAGTCCAGGGTCATATCCACAGCCTCATCGCTTATAAGGCTGCTTTCAGAAAACCAGACCTGATGTTCAACCTGAAAATCAGACAGGTCTGATTTTATGCCGGTTAATATCTGGTCCATGGCAGTTTTTCTGCAGATATCAAGGGCTTGTTTTTCATCCATTTCAAGGAGCCCATCCTGGTGCTGTTCATAAACAGTCCTGGCAACCTCAGTCAGGTAATCCCCCTGGTAGTGGTCATCTTCCAGTGCCGCTTTGATGCCGCAGAGATTCTGGTATCTGACCCAGGCTGATTCGCCCAGGACATTCATCTGCCTTCCGGCATCGTTGAGATAGTATTCCGTGGATACATCATATCCGGCAAAGCGCATTATCCTGGCCAGGGAATCTCCCACGGCAGCTCCTCTGCCGTGCCCTATATGCAAAGGTCCGGTGGGGTTGGCGGATACATATTCAATCAGAACCCTGGTGTTCCGGCCATGACGCGAGGTACCGAATGATTCCCCGGCCTTCTCAACATCCCTGATGATATTCAGCCAGAAATTGTTTTTAAAGGTAAAATTCAGAAATCCCGGGCCCGCGATTTCGATTTTTTCCAGAACAGTGTCGTCTTTGAGAACCAGCTCTTTGATTTTTTCGGCCAGATGTCTGGGATTTTGTTTTGCTTCTTTGCTGAGGATCATGGCTAAGTTGCAGGCCAGATCACCGAATAATTTTCCCTTTGGAGGCTCTATGGTGGCTTTGTCCGGCCAGTTAAAGCCCATTTCCTGAACAGTGGCTGAAAGTCTGTCTCGCAGGTATTTTATAGCGTTCATAATATTTCCGTGGGCAGATAAGGTTGATAGCGTTACGCCCGGGTTGCACGGGCATCTTTTAACAGGGTGTCAGTTGTGTTTCAGATATTGCGGGCCTGAATCGAAATCAAAGCGGATCAACAGCTTTGGCGCATAGTCGCCTTGGTTGGAAATAAAGATCTGGTTGCGAGTATAATCGGCCTTCGCAACCATGTTGTTCAATAATTAATGTGTCCGGTTCAGGCATCCTGCTGTTCTGTACTGATCAGTTTGTCCCCATCATCTGGATTGCTCAGGTTTATGGCTGCAGCGTCTTTTTCAGGACCCAGTATCTGGGGGACCATCCTGGAAAGCACTCCTTTGGGGCCGATTTCGATATATTGTTTAACTCTGTTTTTTTCCATATTTTCAATAAGCTGTATAAAGTAAACAGGAGAAATCATTTGCTTCTGCATTAATTTTTTGATTTTTTCAGGATTCTTTTCTCTGGTGGCTGTGGAATTAAAATAAATATCACAATCCGGGATTTTCCAGTCCATCTTATTCATCATCCCGGCCAGTTCCCTGGCAGCTTCTTCCATAAGAGGAGTATGAAAGGCTCCGCTTACCGGCAGGCGGACAAATCTTCCCCGGGCATCACTGACCAGGGGTTCCAATGCCTGGACAGCCTCCAGCTCGCCGCTGACCACAAATTGACGGGGAGTGTTATAGTTGGCAATTATCAGGACCTGGTCAGTATTTCGGCCCAGATTGGAACAGAGTTGTTCAACCCTGCTCTGGTCGAGCTTGAGAATGGCTGCCATGGCCCCGCTGGAGTCTCTGCCTGATTCGGCCATGAGTCTGCCCCTCAGGGATACAAGCTTCAGGGTTTGTTCCAGTCCCAAAACCTTTGAGGCGCAAAGGGCGCAGTATTCACCCAGACTGTGTCCGGCCACGGCCTGAACACTAAGACTGTCCTTGAAAAAGAACCAGAGATTTAGACTTGCAACCGTGAGGGCGGGCTGTAAATATTCAGTCCTGGACATGTCCTTTGGGGTCCCGTCCCAGAAGATTTCCCGCAGAGGATGTCCGCTGATTTTTTCGGCCATTTTCCATATGTCCATGGACTGGCTCTGTTTTTCCGCCAGATCCCTGCCCATTCCTTTTTCCTGTGAGCCCTGGCCCGGAAAAAGGATTGCTGATCTCTTAGATGGCACTTGTATCTCCATGTATTTTTGTTTTTCGGGTTGCTTTTGAAATACGCTTTCCGTCAGCAGAGATTTGCTGTTAACAAGCTGTTTTTTTCAGGACAAAAAAGCTGTTGCCTCAATATAAATAACTTATTAATATAGCCTTTTTCGATTCAAATGTCGAGTATTTTTAACCGGGTTATTTTCTTAAAAAGATGAAAGAACAAATAAAAACTCAGTTAATCCGCAAAGGTTTCAGTCTGGATGATGATCAGCTGAGGAGCCTGGAAATATATTTGAAATTTCTGCTTAAATGGAACAGGGTCATGAACCTGGTAGGCCGGTCAGACTGGAAATTTATTCTCAATAATCTGGTTCTGGACAGTTTTTTTCTTGGCGGGTTTCTTTCAAAGATTCATGAAACCGGGGATTATGACGTTATCCTGGATCTTGGAGCCGGGGCAGGGCTTCCCGGCATCCCCCTTCGTCTGGTCTGGAAAAAGGGCAGGTATTATCTTGTGGAGAGCAGGGCAAAAAGAGCTGTATTCATGAATCAGGCTATTGCCGCCATGGACCTCGGGGATACTTTTGTTGTCAACCGCAGGATTGAAGAGATGGATCAAAAGCTCCTTCCGGCAAGGCTGATCATAAGCAGGGCCTTTATGCCCTGGCCTGAGCTTTTGCCTTTGACCCGGAAAATGCTGGATAATAAAGGAATGCTCATTATTTTGAGTTCGGAAAAGTATCAGGGCCAGGAATTGTCAGGATTCAGGATGGTTGATGTCATGAAATACAAGGTTGAAGAAAAATATCGTTATTTCTGGGCCCTGGAATCAAACATCTGACCCAGTTCTGAATTTTTAAAAATCAGTTTTGTAGCTGTTTCATCAGCTATTTCAGCTAGGTCCATGAGTCTTTCCAGGTAATCCAGGATTTCCATGCGCCTTTCTTCAGAAGAATCTTCAAAGTCTTTTTCCAGATCGCCTGACTTGAGATATTGCTCCAGGTCATTTAAGAATTTCTCATTTAACATATCTGCCTCGTTTATCTTGGTAATGTGTATGCAAAGTCAGCTAAAATAATTGCTATTGAAATTCTGTCAAGAAGCCTCTTGATCCGTGCCCTGTATTTGAGATTCATCCAGTCTGAGTGAGCAGGGATTTCATTCTGGAAAATTTTCTTGACGCGGGTTGTTATGCAAATTATTAAATTTCTTTTTATGCCGGAGTGGTGAAATTGGTAGACGCACTGGACTCAAAATCCAGCGGGGGCAACCTCATGTCGGTTCGAGTCCGACCTCC
>JBKHCI010000101.1:0-6268 GCA_046541915.1 Desulfonatronovibrio sp.
GGGCAACTTCCAGTGTCAGCAGTGAAACAGATTACGTGGTTGCCGGAGAAGATCCTGGAAGCAAATATGATGACGCCAGGGAACACGGCGTTGAAATAATTAATGAAGATGAATTCAAAAAACTCATCTCTTCCTGAATTGTATCTATCAACCATATCTTTTTTACTGACTGCCAGGCAATGATCCCTGTCATCAAAGGTCGACCTGTTCGCTTATGTGTTCCGTATTTCACTGGAATGGCTATGGCCATAACAAACTGTAATCAATGAGGAACGCGGCATGCAGACCAGTATATTTCTAATTGTCCTGGGCGGACTCCTGCTGTCTGGATTGGCGGTGGAAGCCATGGGTAAACATACGCCCCTGCCGCGAGTAACTTTGCTGTTGATCTTTGGTTTTGCCATTGGGCCGTCAGGGTGGGATTTCCTGCCGGATATTCATGGTCAATGGTTTCCAGTGGTGGCAGATATGGCGCTTTTAATGATCGGTTTTCTGCTGGGCGAACAGATGGTGCGGTTGCTGAGCGGGAATCTTGGGCGCGTAATTATTACGGTTTCTTTATCGGTCGCGTTGGGAACCGCGCTGGTAGTGCTGGCCGGACTGTGGCTGATGGGCGTTCCGCTAATCACCGCTTTGCTGCTGGCCGGCATAGCTGCGGCCACAGCACCCGCGGCAACCATGGATGTTGTTGAGGAGTCAGACTCCCAGGGTCCTTTTACCTCTGTGCTGGTTGGAGTTGTTGCCATTGATGATGCCTGGAGCATGCTGGTATTCAGCATACTGCTGGCAGCAGCCCTGGTTCTGGCAGGAGGCGGCAGCGGAATGGAAGGGGTATGGCTGGGTCTGCATGAAGTTGGAGGAGCACTGCTGCTTGGCCTGTGTCTGGGATTGGTCATGGCTTATCTTACCGGTCGTATCCGCCCTGGCCAGCCAACCCTGGCCGAAGCACTGGGGTTTGTTTTCCTGTGCGGAGGGCTAGCGGAATGGCTGGAGTTTTCCTTTCTGCTGGCAGCCATGGTAATGGGCGCAGTAGTTTACCGCCTGGCCAGCCACCACCAGCGTCCTTTTCATGAAATCGAACATATTGACTGGCCGTTTAAGATGCTTTTCTTTATTCTGGCCGGCGCTTCCCTGCACGTAGACGCTTTGCTGCAGGCTGGATTTGTAGTGGCAGGATATATTGTGCTGCGCGTCATCGGCAAAATGACCGGAGCTATGGCCGGCGGATGGCTGTGCAGCGCCGATCCCACAGTGCGCCGATGGCTTGGTCCGACACTTTTGCCTCAGGCAGGTATTGCCCTGGGCATGGCCCTGATAGCGGCAGACCGTTTTCCAGACCAGGCTGATACCCTGATGGCCATTGCCATCGGAGCTACCGTGTTTTTTGAAGTAATCGGTCCGGTTATTACCCGTTACGTGCTTGTGCACGTTGGTGAAACAGACAGTTCTTCGTCTGAAAAAGACTCTTCATCTAATTGATTTTATGAATAAAGAATACAGCAATTTATACCCGAAAATAAACTTTTTCTCGGAGCAGAAATTAATGGAATTTACAGCACACCCAACTGGCTGCTTAAATATAATCAAATTGAAAACTTGCGGGCTTTGACCAGAAAAGTCCTCAAAACTGTGAACTTTTTGCAGCGACAAAGCAATTGGGAGATTTGGGGCAGTCTGCTAAATACCCCCCCTGCCCTGCCTTAATTCTTATTAACCATAATATTATGGTGTATACTTGCCAATATTTATCCTTTCCTTATCTTAATCTTAAATCTTTAACTTCCAAAATAAGGATAAAACTCATGCTGAACAGTTTTAATTCAGATGATCTTCTTTTGATCATTGACGTACAGAAAGATTTTTGTCCCGGCGGAGCCATGGCAGTTGAAGGCGGTCATGAAATAATCCCGGTTCTCAACAAATGGATTGAAAGCGCCCTGGACAATGAAATACCAGTTTACGCCTCCCGGGACTGGCATCCCAAAAATGATATCAGTTTCCGGGAATACGGTGGTTCATGGCCGCCGCACTGCCTCCAGGACAGCGAAGGAGCCCGCTTTCATCCTGATCTTAAACTTCCCGGTTCGGTTATCAAAGTAACCAAGGGGGTACGTTTTGACCATGATCAAAAATCTGCCTTTGATAAGACTGGATTGGCAGCTCTTTTACGCAAACTGGGCATAAAACGCTTGTGGATAGGAGGACTGGCCCTGGATGTGTGTGTACTAGCCTCTGCCCTTGACGCGCGTCAGGAAGGCTTTGAAGTTATGCTCATTAAAGATGCCACCAGAGCGGTTACAACGGATGGAGGAGAAAAAGCCTTGGAAAAAATATATGAAGCCGGTGTACAGTTGGCTGTGCAGGACAGTGTACCCCAGCGCAAACCCAGAAAATAAGACTCTCTCAATTGAGTATTGTCACTAACTTTTACCCAGGAGGAACGGATGAAAAAAAACATTTTTGTCATCGGCCCGGATGAACTCAACTGGATGAAACTTAAGGAGATTCAGGACAAGGAGGAATATACATTTCACGAGCTGCTTTCCTATGAGGAATCGCACGGCGCCAGGAACTACAATGTTCGCTGGATGCTTGACGAAGCACAGAAACGGCTGGACGCTTTTGAGGGTAACATTGATGCCATTGTCAGCTTCTGGGATTTTCCAGTCAGCCTGATGATCCCCATCCTCGCCCGGCGCTACGGAACACCATCGCCCACGTTGGAGAGTGTCCTGCAGTGCGAACACAAGTACTGGAGCCGGGTCCGTCAGCAGGAGGCTGTTCCCGAGATGACTCCGGCGTTTACTCGTTTCGATCCTTTTGACGATAACGCCCTGGACGCCATTGAACTCTCCTATCCCTTCTGGATCAAACCGGTCAAAGCCTTTGGAGGATATCTCGGGTTTCGCATAAACAATGCTGAGGAGTTCCACCAGGCCATTGTGAAAATCCGCAAAGGGATCCACAGTTTTTTAAAGCCAATGAACGAACTCCTGCAGTACGCCGATATTCCTGAAGAAATACGGTCCGGAGGGTTTTGTATCGCAGAGGAGATCATCAACGGCAAGCAGATTACCCTGGAAGGTTTTGCCTGTCAGGATAAGGTCAAAAGCCACGGCATTGTCGACTCTTTCCGCCATTCAAATCAGGTCAGCTTCTCCCGGTTCCAATATCCATCTGTCCTGCCTGACGCGGTCAGGGAACGCGTCTTCACGTCTTCCGAAACCATGATCAGGCACATCGGTTTTAACAACAGCCCCTTCAACATCGAATATTTCTACAATGACGAAACCGACCAGTTGTGGCTGCTGGAGATCAATCCCCGCATTGCCCAGTCGTACAGCGATCTTTTCAAAAAAGTGGACGGCACCTCAAACCATCGCATTATGGCCGAAGTCGGTCTGGGCAACTGTCCCATATGGGAGCGGGGAAAAGGGGAATTCAAAATCGGGGCCAAACTTTTCATTCGTTCCTTTGAAGAAGGCATAGTAACGCAGGTTCCGACTGAAGAGAAGATCGACCAGGTAAAAAAACGTTTCCCCGGAACTTTCGTCCAGGTGCTGGTGGAATCCGGCCAGCATCTCTCTGATATGCTCTACCAGGACAGCTACAGCTTCAAATTGGCCCTTGTGTACATGGGCGCGGACAGCGAGGAGGAACTGCTGGATAATTTTGAAAAGGTAAAGAAAATTCTTGCTTTCCGCATCGAATAACAGAGTTAAAAAGCGTTTTTGTCTTTATCATGCCGTTACCCCCAGGCTTTTATGCGGACTTGCCAGAATCAATCCTGCTGCTGAATATCTGAGGCCTCGGGAACTTTCAGCAGCACGGCAAAACCAGCAGCAAAAAAAGCAAGGGCTACGCTCATTCCGGCTCTCTGACTGTCGGCCAGATAAGTGACAGCTCCTACAAACACAGGACAGAAAAACGCCACCTTGCCGGACAGCGCGTATAAGCCGAACATCTGGTTTCGCAGGGCTTCAGGGGCCAACCGCCCCATATAAGTACGGCTGGCGGCCTGCACCGGTCCCACAAAAATTCCCAGGGCCAGGGCAAACAGCCAGAACAGAACCACAGATTCGGTCAGAACAATCATGGTACCGGTGATAAACAGACCGGACAGGGATAAGAGAATAGTTTTTTTACTGCCGAACCAGTCATCAATCCAGGCGAAAAACGCCGCTCCAAGTCCTGCGGTTATGTTAACCGCAATGCCGAAGACAAGAACTTCCCTGGGGCTCATGCCGAACGTTCCGGCGGCATAAACTCCCCCGAAAATAAAAACCGTTGCCAGACCATCGATATACAGCAGGCGGGCGATGAGAAAGCGCACAATATGAGAGTATTCCCGCGCTTGTCTTATTGACTGCCTTAGCTGCCTTATTCCGTCTTTCACCGCCCGGCCCGGGGCCTTTCCCGTGCCCGGCTCATCAGGCGTAAACAGAAACAGGGGAAGCGAAAACAAGGCGAACCAGGCCGCAGCCAGGAAAAAAGTGGCCCTTACAGGCTCGGCTTCCTGTTCATCCAGTCCAAACCACTGCTCCCCATAGGTTATTACTGCCAACGCGGCCACCAGAGCCAGAAGCCCTCCCAGATAGCCCATGCTCCAACCCCACCCTGACCAGCGGCCCATCCTCTCGGAATTCGCCAGCCTGGGCAGCATGGCATTATAGAAAATCCCGGCATACTCCATCCCGATTTCACCGATGGCGACCAGCAGCAAAGCAGGGATGACATATTCCGCAGAGGGCTGCACCAGCCACAAAGAGGCGGTGGCCAGAATACATATCAGGCTGAATCCGGCAACCCAGGGCTTGCGCCGGCCGGTCTGATCGACAATGGAGCCCAGCAGTGGCCCTCCTATACCCACCAGTATCCCGGTTACGCCAAGGGTCGTCGCCCAAAGTGCTGCGCCGGTCACTTCGTTGTCTGCGACCATCTGAGAAAAATAGGCTGCAAAGACAAAGGTGAGTACTATGGTTGCGTAGGAATTGCTGCCCCAGTCAAAGAGCGCCCAAGACCACATTCCAGGGGATGTTGTTTTTCCTGATCCCTTGAGGCTTTTTTTTTCAAGCGCTGAGTAATCGGCTCTCAGGCCGGTCTGCTTCATACATTACCCGGGGTTATCTTTTTTCCTCTTCAATATCTTGCTTGAACTTGTACTTTGCTTCGGAATATTTGGCTTTCAAAGCTTCCCATGAGGATTCAACGCCATATTTGAGACCTTCCCAGGAGGATTCGCCTGCCTGTTTCAGGTCAGCCATCTTTTCTTCAAGATTTTTACGTTTTATGGATATTTCTTCCATTCGTTCACTGTATTCATCTTTCTTTTCTTCTTTCACCTCTCCCGCTTTCTGAGCTAACTTGCTGATTTCTGAATTCCATTCCTCAATTTTTTTCTTAAAACTGTCCAGGTATTCCTGTCTGTTTTCATTCATTACCTTTCCCTCCATACAATTTTTTAAAAGTTTGAAGGCTCAACCCCGGACTCAGCCGATCATTTCCTGAAACTCCCGGGCGTTCTCGGGTGCGTATGCCTGGTAATCATTATTAAAATAGGCATAGATCTGTTTGGGCTTAAGTCTCTGGAGCTTTTGGGACCATCCCCGCAACTCCTTGGTGCTGTATTGATCCCTGTACCAGCTGTTCCGACCATGGAAACGCATGTATACATGACCGGCCGTCTTTACAGCTTCATCACTCAGACCATCAGGAGCTGAGATCACGCAGAAAATCACCCCGTAACTTTTCATTACCTCATAGACTTCTTCATCATACCAGGAATTATGGCGAAATTCCATCACATTCCTGAAATCCCTGCTCAGTGTCCTGCAGAATTTTTCAAGTTTTTCAGTGTCCTTATGCTGGTTGCCCGGAAGCTGCCAGAGTATGCAGCCAAGTTTACCCTTAAGCAGGCCTGCCCGGTCATAGAATTTTTTTACTGCTTCCCCTGTCTGATTAAGTTTTTTCAGATGAGTAACATAACGGCTGCCTTTGAGGGTGAAGCGGAAATTGCCCGGCACCTGATCATACCAGCTTTTCAGGGTTTTTTCTTCAGGCAGGCGGTAAAAACTGTTGTTGATCTCCACGGTGTCAAATTTACCGGCGTAGTATTCCAGCCATTTTTTCCTGGGCAGGTCCCGGGGATAAAATTTTCCCTGCCAGTTTTTATAATTATATCCTGAGCATCCTGTATAATTTCGCATGACGTGAATCTCACCTGTTAAAATCGTAATCCGGCGTAGGGGCAACCCCCCGTGGTTGCCCA
>JBKHCI010000015.1:0-24203 GCA_046541915.1 Desulfonatronovibrio sp.
CAAATCAAAGAAAAGCAGGATATTGACGCGGAACTGGACAAACAAATCGCGGCCTCCATTGATGAATTTAAAAAGACTTTTAAGGCCTAACGGGAGAAGTACATGGCATCATTAAGGGACATTAAGAGAAAGATAGGCGGGGTCAAAAAGACCAAGCAGATCACCAAGGCCATGAACATGGTGGCCTCGGCCAAACTGCGAAAAGCCCAGCAGCGTATAGAGCGCTTCCGTCCCTATGCAGACAAGTATACAGATGTTCTTTCTGAACTGGCTTCCAGAGTTGATCCAGGCGTGCACCCTCTGCTTGAAAAGCGCGAGGAGATCAAGGCTGTGGGCATTATCCTGGTGACCTCTGACAAGGGACTTTGCGGCAGTTTTAATGTCAATCTCTGTCAGAAAGCCTTCAGAATGGCCAAAGCCAAAAAAGAACAGGGTAAAGATGTCAAATTCATCTGCATAGGCAAGAAGGGACGTGATTTTATCCGCAAAAAAGGCTTTGAAATTCTGGCAAGCTACCCTGATATTATGACTACCTTTGATTTTCAGCTGGCCAGTGAAACCGGGACTATGGTTATCAACAAATACCTGTCTGAAGAACTGGACGAAGTCCAGGTGGTATTTGGAGAGTTTGAATCCATGATAAAGCAGGTTCCCAGGGCCAAGCAGATCCTTCCCGTAGAACAGGAAGAGGCCGAGCCTCAGGCCGGGGCCTCCAGCCAGTACATATTTGAACCTTCGGTAGAAGGGCTTCTGGCCGAGCTTTTACCCAGGTATGTCAAGGTGCAGGTCTACAGAGGAATGCTTGATACATCCGCCAGCGAACACGCTGCCCGGATGACGGCCATGGATAATGCCACCAAGAATTGCGATGATCTGGTCGGACAACTGACTCTGGCCTACAATAAAGCCAGACAGGCAACTATCACTACTGAACTTATGGATATAGTAGGCGGTGCGGAAGCACTGAAACAAGGATAATAGGGGGCGATAAAACATGAGTGCACAGAACACAGGAAAAGTCGTTCAGGTCATAGGACCTGTTGTTGACCTTGAATTCCAGGAAGGCAAGCTTCCAAACATTTTTAACGCAGTAAATATTACCAACCCGACCATTTCTGATGAGAAAGACAACCTGGTTGTTGAAGTATCACAGCATCTGGGAAACAATGTTGTCCGCTGCATCTCAATGGACAGTACTGACGGTCTGGTAAGGGGCATGGAAGGAAGAGATACCGGCAGCCCGATTTCCGTTCCTGTGGGCAAACCCACCCTGGGACGTATTCTTAATGTAGTCGGACGTCCCGTGGACCAGAAAGGACCGGTCAAGTCTGACAAGTATTATCCGATCCACAGACCGGCTCCTTCTTTTACAGACCAGAGTACCAAGGTGGAAATTCTGGAAACCGGAGTAAAGGTTATTGATCTTTTGATTCCTTTTCCCAAGGGCGGGAAAATGGGAATGTTCGGTGGTGCCGGAGTTGGCAAAACTGTTATTCTCATGGAGATGATCAATAATATTGCCAAGCAGCATGGAGGTATTTCCGTGTTTGCAGGTGTTGGAGAACGTACCAGAGAAGGTAATGACCTTTATCATGAAATGATCGACGCCGGGGTTATTGATAAGGCTGTTCTCATCTACGGACAGATGAACGAACCTCCAGGAGCCCGGGCAAGGGTTGGTCTGACTGCTTTGACATCCGCCGAATATTACCGCGATGAAGAAAATCAGGACGTGCTTCTTTTTATTGATAACATCTTCCGCTTTACCCAGGCCGGTACAGAAGTATCAGCTCTTCTCGGCCGCATGCCTTCCGCGGTTGGTTATCAGCCAACTCTGGGTACGGATCTTGGAGCTTTGCAGGAAAGAATCACTTCCACCACCAAAGGTTCCATTACCTCTGTTCAGGCTATTTATGTGCCCGCTGATGACTTGACTGACCCTTCCCCTGCTACAACATTCGCTCATCTGGATGGAACAATTGTTTTGTCCCGCCAGATTGCCGAGCTTGGTATTTATCCTGCGGTTGATCCCCTGGATTCCACTTCCAGAGTGCTTGACCCCAATGTTATCAGCAAAGAGCATTACCAGGTGGCCAGGGAAGTTCAGATGACCCTTCAGAAATATACCGACCTTCAGGATATCATTGCCATTCTGGGTATGGATGAATTGTCTGATGAAGATAAAGTAACTGTATCCCGGGCCAGAAAAATTCAGCGTTTCTTGTCACAACCATTTCACGTGGCAGAAGTATTTACCGGAACACCGGGCAAGTATGTCAAACTTGAGGATACAATTCGCGGATTTAAGGAAATACTGGAAGGCAAGCACGATGATATACCGGAAGGCGCCTTTTATATGGTCGCAGGCATTGAGGAAGTCCTTGAGAAAGCCAAAAAAGACTAAACTAATAAGGTGAAATTATGGCTAATTTGATAAAGTTGGAAATTGTCACGCCGGACCGGAACCTTCTCAGCGAAGAAGTTGAGTACGTGGGCGCGCCAGGCGTGAATGGAGAGTTCGGTGTTTTGCCTAACCATATTCCATTTCTTTCCGCCCTGGGCATAGGAAGCCTGTTTTACAAGCAAAACGGAAAGAAATATTTTGTTTTTCTTTCAGGTGGATTTGCCGAAGTAACCCCCACCAAAGTCACGGTTCTGGCTGAAGTGGCGGAAAAGGCAGAAGAAATAAGTGTGGAAAGAGCAAGAAAGGCGCGAGAAAAGGCTGAACAGCGTATTCTCCAGCAAAAAGAGCAGGTAGATTATGCCAGGGCCAGGGCTGCCATGGCCAGATCCATGCACCGGATCAGATGCCGGGAAAGCGCTGTTGGCGCAGGCACTTGTAACGCCTAATCATCTAATATTACAATAGATTAACAAAAAAAGCCCCGTTTAACGGGGCTTTTTTTGTGTAGACAGAGCCTGCTCATTAATCTAATTTCTATCTGTTCGCCACATCTCTTTATCCTGGAGCCAATCCGGCCCTTTCATGTCTCCTGATTTTCCTTCGAGGCGCAGGTTACACGCTGCAGTCATTCGAAATCCGGACAGGCTTCAGGCTCTTGAGATGAACACCAGATTCTGGCCGATGATTACCTGATATGGCTGACTTGAAAAATTATAAATAAACAAAAGTTTACGGGAAAGGACATGAGTTACATATCCGGCAAGGAGATTGTTGCGGTGGTTCTGGCCGCAGGCAAGGGAACCAGAATGAAGTCTGATCTGCCCAAGGTTCTTCATGAGCTTATGAAAAAACCCATGCTGTGCTATATTATGGATACTCTGCACAGTATGGATTTCTCCAAAGTTCTGGCAGTTACAGGTCACGGCCATGAATTGTTAAAAAAAAGGATTCCTCAATATAAGGACCAATTTATACTTCAGAAAGATCAGCTGGGAACCGGGCATGCCCTGCAGCAAGCCTGGCCGGCGATCTCAGAGCAAGGAGCGCATTGGGTTCTGGTTGTCAACGGTGATACTCCCCTGGTTACCCAGGCAAATCTGCAGCAGCTCATATCCCGGGTAGCAGGTGAAGGAGCTGATCTGGGTTTTTTGTCGCTTGTCCTGGATGATCCCGCAGGTTACGGCAGAGTGCTCAGAGACTCCGCAGGAAAGGTCAAAGCAGTAGTCGAAGCTAAAGATTACAAGCAGGATGTCCACGGTTTTTGTACCGGGGAAGTCAACTCAGGCATATATCTTTTTAAGATGTCTTTCCTGGCCGGACTTTTATTTGAGTTGGATGACCATAACGAACAAAACGAACTTTACATAACCCAGCTGATATCCCTGGCATGTGAGCGGGACTTGAATATACAGGCAGTATCCGCGGGCACCTGCCCAGAACTTCTGGGTATCAATACTCCTGCCCAGCTGGCGGCCCAGGAAGAGTATCTCAGAAAAATCGTGGTGGATGAATTGATGAAATCCGGGGTTATAGTCAGGAATCAGGACCAGGTTCGAGTAGGTCCTGATGCCATTGTGGAGCCCGGAGCAGATATTACCGGTCCATGCGAGGTTTACGGGTCTTCCTTTATTGGAAAGGGAACCAGAATTCATTCACATTGTTATGTTGAGGATACTTTAATCCGGGAAAGTGAAATTTTTTCCTTTTCTCATCTCCAGAAATCAGTTATTAATGAATTAACAACCATTGGTCCCTTTGCCAGATTAAGACCTGGAACTGTGATTGAGAAAGGGGCCAGGGCTGGAAATTTTGTAGAGATAAAGAATTCGTCTATCGGTATGAACAGTAAGGTCAGTCACCTGTCCTATATCGGGGATACCCGGATGGAGTCGGAAGTCAATGTGGGAGCCGGGACCATCACCTGTAACTATGACGGACTTAATAAACACAGGACAACCATAGGACAGGAGGTGTTTATCGGCAGCAATACATCCCTGGTCTCTCCGGTCAAGCTTGGTGACGGCTGCATGGTCGGGGCCGGCTCTACCATAACTCAGGACGTGCCTGAAGGGGCTTTGGCTGTATCCAGGTCAAAGCAGATGAATCTGGCTAATAAAAATCCCTTGAAAAAAAAACAAAAATAATTAAAATATAAAATAATGGACGCAATAGAGCAATTAGCCCAAAAAGTTGAAATTCTGCTTGAAAGCAAGCAAAGCCTGGAAAAGGAAAATCTTTCCCTGAAAAAAGAGCTGGAGCAGGAGCGTCATAAGAACAACGCAGTATTGGGGAAGGTTAACGATCTGCTGCAAAAGATCGACAATGAACTACCCTGATGCCTGCATACAATATAAATATCTTAGGTTTGGATCTGATCTTTACTACTGACGCGAGTCAGCAAAGAGTTGATCAGGCGGGTAAATTTCTTGAGGAGCGTTACGCGGAGCTTGAACAGAGAGGAAGTAAGCTGAGCAAGGAAAAACTGCTTGTCTTCCTCGCCCTGAGTTTGGCTGATGATTATCTACACTCTGATAAAAAGTTGTCTCACCTGCAAGACAGGTTGGAAGAGCTTTTGCAGAGAATAGATCGGCTTGAGACGAATAAATGATCAATTCAGAAATATTTTCAAAGATAGTTCCTGGCAGGTGCGTGATGAAGGCAATTTATTTTGAGCCAACACTAACCTCATGGGAGCCGCTGTGTGGTTCTGGTGCGCAGACCCCGAATACCCTGGGGGAGCCTGAAGGAATCGCTTTGGCACCCGAATATAAGAACGAGGTTCAAAATAAGTTCCCCCACGGCCTGCCGGGGAATTCTTCAACAAACCAGACTTCCTCATTGATCGAGTCTCCTCAGTAATCTCGGGGGATATCCTGTAAGTCCCCAAGATGCCTCCTCTTTGGATTCAGGATTTGGCTAAGCCTTTCCTGTACCATTACATTGCCAGTCAGTTTCAGTCGGTAGTCAGTTTTATCCGGTAGAATTATTATTCTGTACAATTGCTTGTCACCGGTTAATCTGAATTTGCGTCTTTAAGAAAATCAGGTCCGGCAAATTTTTTTAGCGTAAAACCCAGTTTTAAGGTTGTGCAGACGGCAGTGTGATTCACAATTTTTCCTGTTAACGGACTGCTTGGCGCAAACGAACAGGGAAAAATAACATATAATAAGGAGTAAGCTATGTGGAGCGCTATTATAATAACAGCCTTTATCGCCATAGGTGTTGGAGCCATTATTGGTTTTGCCGCCCAGAAGTATTTCATAAACAAGGAAATGCGCGACAATCAGGAATTGGCTTCCAAGATACTTGAAGAAGCAAGAAAAGAGGCTGCAGCCCATAAAAAAGAAATGCTTCTCCAGGCCAAGGATGAAACATTCAAGCAAAAGAATGAGCTGGAAAGAGAGGCCAAAGAAAGAGAAAAAGAGCATAAAAAACAGGAGCAGAGACTGCAGGAAAAGGAAGAACGACTGGAGAGAAAACTTGAAAAGGTTGCTCAGAAAGAAAGTGCAGTTGTATCATGGGAAAACAGGGTGGCAAAGCAGGAGCGGGCAATTGAGAGCAAGGAGCTGGAGCTGCAGAAGATTATTGAACAGGAAACCAGTAAACTTGAAGAAATTTCAGGGTTGACCAGGGATGAGGCCAGGGCCAGGCTGGTTACTGAAATTGAGAGCAGAACCAGACACGAAGCAGCCAAAATGATCCGCCAGATTGAAATGGAGGCCCAGGAAGCTGCAACCAAAAAATCAAGGGAAATACTTGCCCTGGCAATACAGAGATATGCCGGGGACTATGTGTCCGAGCATACGGTCTCCACAGTGGAGCTGCCAAGCGAAGATATGAAGGGCAGGATCATCGGGCGTGAAGGCAGAAACATAAGGGCTATTGAAGCGGCCACAGGCATTGATCTGATTATTGACGACACCCCGGAAACAGTTGTCCTTTCAGGCTTCAGCCCCCTAAGAAGAGAAGTGGCCAAGCAGTCTCTGGAAAGGCTAATCAGTGACGGGCGTATTCACCCCGCGCGCATAGAAGATATTGTGGAAAAGGTTAAGCAGGAGATGGATGTAAAACTGCGTGAAATCGGTGAACAATCAACTTTTGACGTGGGTGTACACGGTATTCATCCAGAACTTATAAGGCTTCTGGGGCACCTTCATTACCGGACGAGCTTTTCTCAGAATGTGCTGCAGCATTCCATTGAGGTGGCCTTTCTGTGCGGAATAATGGCTGCTGAACTGGGAGTTGATCAGAAAAAGGCTAAACGAGCCGGTTTGCTTCATGACCTGGGCAAGGCCGTGGACCATGAAGTAGAGGGGCCGCACGCAGTTATAGGGGCGGATCTGGCTAAGAAATACGGTGAATCAAAAGACATTATCCACGCAATAAGCGCCCACCATGAGGATGTTCAGCCAAGCACTGTTCTGGCCGTACTGGTTCAGGCGGCTGACGGCCTGTCCGGAGCCAGGCCCGGCGCCAGAAAGGAACTTCTGGAAAATTATGTCAACCGTCTTGAAGATCTGGAAAAAATAGCCACCGGATTTGAAGGAGTTAACAGATCTTTTGCCATTCAGGCCGGCCGGGAGGTCAGGGTTATGGTAGACTGCGAACGTGTGGATGATGACAGCACCTATCTGCTGTGTAAGGATATTGCCAAGCAGATTGAAGAAAACATGACTTACCCGGGCCAGATCAAGGTGACCGTGATCAGGGAAAAACGGGCTGTCGGCTACGCCAAATAATTAAGGCCAGTATCAGGAGTAATCATACATGGGTTTTGATTCCAAAGGCTCCATGGAGCTGATAAAACGCGGAAGCGCTGAGATAATTAATGAGCAGGAACTTGAGGAGAAACTATCCCTTAACCGCCCCCTGCGAATTAAAGCAGGATTTGACCCCACTGCTCCAGACCTCCATCTGGGCCATACAGTCCTTATCCAGAAGCTCAAACATTTTCAGGATCTGGGCCACACTGTGATTTTTCTCATCGGTGATTTTACAGGGATGATAGGAGATCCTTCAGGCAAGTCAGAAACCCGGAAAAAACTTACCCGCGAACAGGTTGTTATGAACGCGGAAACCTACAAGCGACAGATCTTTAAGATTCTTGATCCCGGGAAAACCGAGTTGGCCTTTAATTCCACCTGGATGGATAAATTCGGAGCCGCTGATTTTATTGAACTTTGTTCCAGATATACTGTCGCCCGGATGATGGAGCGCGATGATTTTGAAAAAAGATACAGAGAAAACCGACCCATTGCCATTCATGAATTTCTGTATCCATTGGTACAGGGATATGATTCAGTTGCTCTTGAGGCTGATGTAGAACTTGGGGGTACTGATCAAAAATTTAATCTGCTTATGGGCCGCGTTCTGCAAAGAGAGTATGGGCAGGCTCCCCAGGTTATTCTGACCATGCCTATTCTGGAAGGGACCGACGGCGTTCAGAAAATGAGTAAATCCCTGGGTAATTACATCGGTATTAAGGAGCCGCCCGGGGATATGTTCGGCAAGCTGATGTCCATTTCAGACGATCTTATGTGGAGATATTACGAGCTTCTTTCTGATAAAGACCTTCGGGAAATCCACAAATTCAAAGAAGACGTGGAAAAAGGACTGCTTCATCCAAAGGTTTGCAAAGAGGAACTGGCTCAGGAGATTACTGCCCGTTTTCACGGAACCCATGCCGGCCGGCAGGCAAGAGAAAACTTCAACCGGGTTTTTGCCGACCATAATCTGCCCGAAGACATGCCCCAGGCAGCAGTTGCTGCTTCCAAGAACAAACGCATGGCTGACATCCTTCTGGAAAGCGGGATGTGTTCATCCAGAGGCGAGGCCAAAAGGCTCTGCAAGCAAAGTGCTGTTGGAATTCATGAGGGAAGCAAGATTAATGATCCGGAGCATATTTTCCCAGCGGGAGAATACGTGCTCAAGATAGGCAAAAAGAGGTTTTTAAAAGTTCTGGTTAAGGAAGAATAAAGATGGGTGAAACTCTTCTTAAAAAGTGCGGAATCTGGGCCAGGATGATCAAGCTGGAGCATTCCGTGTTTGCTCTTCCTTTTGCTTATATGGGCGTTTTCTGGTCTGCGGAAGGCTGGCCCGGCTGGAAGACTTTTGTCTTTCTGACCCTGGCCATGATCGCGGTTCGTTCTTTTGCCATGACCTTTAACCGCATAGCAGATCTGGGTTTTGATGAAAAAAATCCAAGAACTCAGAACAGACCGCTGGTTACCGGGGAAATAAGCACCAGAGACGCTTATATTTTTCTGGCGCTTTCATCTGTGATTTTTGTGATTTGCTGCTGGTTATTGAATATGCTTTGCTTTTACCTGTCCTTTTTAGCACTGGCATGGACTGCGTTTTACAGCTATACAAAAAGATTTACCAGGCTGTGTCACTTTTATCTGGGTTCAGTCCTGGGGCTTGCTCCTCTGGCTGGCTGGATAGCCTATGAACCAGCATTCTCCCTGACTCCTTTTCTGATTTTTCTGGGAGTTCTTTTCTGGGTAGCTGGATTTGACATCCTTTATGCCAGTCAGGATGCCGGTTTTGACAAGGAAAACGGTCTTCACTCCATACCAGCCAAGCAAGGCCTTGAAACCGCTTTTGCGGTTGCCGGCTTCAGCCATGTTAACGCGGCCCTGTTCTTCATACTGGCCGGGGCAACAATTTCCGCTGCCTGGCCTTTTTACCTGGCCTGGCTGATTGTGTCTGCCGTGCTTCTGGTGGAGCACAAAATGATTTCGCCAGCTGACCTGCGGAAGATCAATTTATCTTTTTTTACCCTGAACGCGGTTGTCTCGGTTCTTCTTCTGCTGGGCGTGCTGGGAGATGTTGCGGTAAAATAGCCTGTCCAATGACGGGCATTGGCTCAATTAATGCGAGGCTATCATGGATAACAATACTTTTCCGGAGTACAGAGGGCGGCTTGAATATTTCTGTCTTGGGTGCGGCAAAGCCTTTTCCATAGCAAAACTTCATTATACATGTCCTCATTGCGCAGGGGTGTTTCTCTTGCGTGATATGTATTTTGATAATCTGAAACAGACTTCAGGCAAGCAGTGGCGAGATATTTTTGATTCCAGAGCCGCCACCAGACAGAGCAGTCTGAAGGGAATTTTCCGGTTTTACGAGCTTATTGCCCCTGTGGTTGAGAAAGAGGACATTATATATCTGGGGGAGGCAAATACACCGATTATTCCTGCGAACCAGCATCTTGAAGCTTTGACCGGACAGAAATTCGCTTTTAAGAATGACGGTCAGAATCCCAGCGCATCATTCAAAGACAGAGGCATGGCCTGCGCCTTTTCCTACCTGAAAAAACTGGTCCGAGAGAAAGGATGGCAGCAGGTGCTGACTATATGTGCTTCCACCGGAGACACTTCGGCCTCAGCCGCTCTTTACGGCGCCTATGTGGGGGCTCCGGTCAAGTCTGTGGTAATCCTTCCTCAGGGCAAAGTAACCAGCCAGCAGCTTTCGCAGCCCCTTGGCAGCGGAGCGCACGTCATAGAACTGCCCGGCGTCTTTGATGACTGCATGAAGGTTGTGGAGTACCTGGCTGATAATTTCAGAGTAGCGTTGCTGAATTCTAAAAATGCCTGGAGGATTCTGGGTCAGGAAAGCTATGCCTTTGAGGTGGCCCAGTGGTGTAACTGGGACCTGGCAGGCAGATCACTGTTTATTCCTATTGGCAATGCAGGCAATATTACAGCGATTATGGCCGGATTTCTCAAGCTCAAGGACCTGGGCATTATTTCCGGTCTGCCAAGGATTTTCGGGGTACAGTCCAGCCATGCTGATCCGGTATTCAAATTTTATCAGCAAAGCCCTGACCAGAGAAAATTTGTTCCGGTTAAAGTCGCATCCAGTGTGGCCCAGGCAGCCATGATCGGTAATCCAGTTTCTTTTCCCAGGGTCAGGGCCCTGGCCCAAAGATATGAAAAGGAACAGGGCGCTGGAAGTTTTCAGGTGGTTCAGGTGGAGGAGCAGGCCATTGTGGAAGGCATGCTCCTGGCTAATCAGAACGGCCATATCGCGTGCACTCAGGGCGGAGAATGTCTGGCCGGGATGATGCGGGCAAAAGAACAGGGGCTTTTGGAACGAAACGAAACAGCCATACTTGATGCCACGGCTCATGCGCTTAAATTCAGCGGTTTTCAGGAAATGTACTTTGCAGATGGTTTTCCAGCTGAATATGAAATTTATCCCAGAAAGGAATACATAAACCTGCCTCAGCAGATATTAAGTCCCCAGGACAAACAGAAATTATCAGAACAGGAATATATCCAGGAGGCTGTGCAGAGAATATCCAGCCTGCTGGGGCTGAATCAGGAAAAATAAACCCTGAAAAAATCTTTTTTCCAGGGTCTGACTGTCTTGCGTGTAATACCCTTTGCGGCCAGAGATTTTGCGTTCATCTGTTTATAACCCCAGAAATCACTGGCATACTTTTCAGGAATGTAGACCAGGCAGGGATGTCCGCCGGTTTTGGCCAGCTGGGATAAAAACCAGACCTTAAGCGCCGCGGATCTGCACAAAGCTCCCAGTGACGGATGCCAGGGACCTGCCAGGATGTTTTTTAAAAGCGTCTTCTCAGGAGCAAGCCCCAGTCTGATGACCGGGATATTTTCCTGCCAGAGATCAAGAAGGGCCTGGGAGGTGATTTGAGTGGTTGTTTCCAGACTCCAGGGCTTGTATTGACCCAGACGCATCTTTTCAGCCAGAGGAGTGTCTTTTAATACCAGGCACGGGTAAATGCGGACAATATTCGGAGCGATGTTTTGAACCAAAGCAATATCCCTTTTGAAAGCAGTGCTTCCGGATCCGGGCAGACCCGGCAGGAGCTGAATGCCCAGTTCAAATCCCATACCCTTAACCATTTTACAGGCCTGTACAGCCTGGGTGCAGGAATACCTGCGGTTGGACAATTTCAGGGTTTTGTGATCAAAACTCTGAATTCCCAGCTCAATCATGTCCACTCCATACTCACCAAGAGTTGTGAGTTTTTGTTCATCAATACAGTCAGGACGGGTAGAGCAGCGAAGGTGATCCACAGCTCCGGCCCTTTTAAGCTGCCATGCTTTTTTTAGATAGAAAATCATTTCCTGGTTATGCATGGCAGTAAAAGTTCCTCCGAAAAAACCAAGAGAAACAGGTTCTCCAGTCTTTCGATACCTGGCGGCAATGCCTTCGGTCATTTCCCGGGCAGTCTGCTCCGCGTTTTTGACGGTCTGTCCGGTCTGGATAAACTGAGAACAGTAAATGCATCTGAACGGACAGCCGGCAAAGGGTATAAACACTGGCCAGACCGGCTTTTTGGTTTTGGTTGGTTCGGGGTGCTTAAACTGAAACATTCCCGAGGCTGCAGTTTTCATACAAATAAATCCAGGGCTTGCAAAATAGTTTAAGGTCGGATAATGAATGCTTACAGGTATATATAACAGGCTGGAGGTCACAGGTGAAAGATTGCATATTCTGTCAGATTGTCCGCGGTGATATTCCCTGCACCAGGGTCTATGAAAACGAAGATGTCCTTGCTTTTCTGGATATATCTCCTGTTGCCAAAGGACATACCTTGATAATACCAAAGAAACATGTGGTCAATATTCTGGACTTGCCTGCGAATATGGCTCCCGGGCTTCATAAGGCACTTCAGAAAGTAGGAACAGGTTTGATCAAAGGGCTTAAAGCTGATGGTTTCAACCTGGGCATGAATAATTTTGAAGCAGCCGGTCAATTGGTCATGCACGCACATTATCACCTTATCCCAAGATTTGCTGGCGATGGTCTTAAATTGTGGCCTCAAAATTCATACGACGGCAACAGTGAAATGCAGGAGACTGCCAGAAATATTCAATCCGGGATTTCGTCTTCCTGATTTTACCGAGAGTAAGTTATTCAGTTATTATGCATGAGGTTTGATTTCTATACTGGTAAAGATCTTAATCACAAAAGGGAGGAAAAATGGCCAATACTTTAACCAAGGCGCATCTGGTAGATAAGATTTACGAGGGAAGTAATCGTAAAAGGTCTGAAGTCAAGGCTCAAGTAGAGCATTTGCTTTCACTTATTAAAAAGGCCGTTAAAAAAGATCATGCCCTGCTGATCAGCGGATTCGGCAAGTTTGAAACCTACGAGAAAAAACCCAGAAAGGGACGTAATCCCCAGACCAGCGAATCAATAACTCTGCCAGGCAGGAAAGTTGTGGTGTTCCGGCTTTCCAGAAAGCTTCGGTCTGAAATTAATCAGCAATAATAAAAGCTCCGGGAATTTTTTCCAAAAGCTTTTGCCGGGCATCCTCAGCAGCCAGGAGGTTGTCGAATTTTCCGGCCTGCACCCTCCACAAGCGCTCGCTGTTTCTGGAGAATTCCTGGAGTCTTGACTTCCGGTAGCCAGTATTTTTCAATTCCTGCATGAGTTTTTCTGCGTTTTTTCTTGATGAGAAAGAACCTACCTGCACATAATAATTTCCGGTCATTTCAACCCTGGACAGACTGCCCACAGCATCCACCCGCACCTGGGCAGTGCCCGGTCCGATCATATCGATTGCCTTGGCAGCGGCAAAGGACAGATCAATGATTCTGTTTTTTGCAAATGGACCACGGTCGTTAATTCGAAGCTCCACAACCTTTCCATTTTTCAGATTGGTTACCTTTACTTTTGTGTTCATGGGCAAAACCCGGTGAGCAGCAGTCAGGTCATACATATTAAAAACCTCGCCGTTGGAGGTTTTTCGGCCATGAAATTTGGGCCCGTACCATGAGGCGATTCCTTCTTCTGTGTAGCCCTCATGGGTGTTCAGGGGAGTAAACGTCTGCCCCAGAACGGTATATTTTTTCTGAGTAGGGTGTTCTGAGTCATGGATCCGGGGGGGTGCTTTGCTGATTTCCGGTTTGGCTTTGCCTGGTGGCAGGGAGATTTTTTGGGTACAGCTGAATGTGGATGCAAGGACTAAAACAGCCAGGAAAAGGACCAGGAGTTTGTTTAAAAGCTCTTTTTTCATTGTCATAAGTAGTCTTGTAAAATTATTATGTTGCTGACCGGCAACTTGTCCGGCTCTTTAGTTCCGGTTTTGAAACACGGTTATTGGGTTCTTCTAAAGCATAAATTGCAGCAGCTAGTCAATATGGAGTGATACAGGCAATCTGGATAAGTCCGGGTTCCTGAAAATTTTTGAAACCAGGCTCATTTTTTGTTTCCAGGTAAAGTTTTTCTGAGCAGCCTGAAAAAGTGGTGATGCTATTAATTTTAAAAAATTGCTATCCTTTTTTTTGATTTTTTAAATATAAATACTAGCAATTTGTTAAAACTTGAGCTATTCGACTGATTAATAACAATGCAGGGTAACAGTTTGTTTATTTTGGTTATGATCGTAATTAACCCAATGTACTCCATGCATTTCCTGGACTAGGACAGTCAGGACTGCAGCGAGCAAACCATTTATTACCATCTGGCAAAGGGGGTCAATATGTCACAAGAAAAAGTAGGCGCAGTTATGGTTGTCGGTGGCGGTATCGCCGGCATACAATCCGCTCTGGATCTGGCTGACGCCGGCTATTATGTTTATCTTGTGGAGAAGTCATCCGGTATAGGCGGGGTTATGTCCCAGCTGGACAAGACTTTTCCCACAAATGACTGCTCCATGTGAATAATCTCGCCAAAGTTGGTTGAGTGCGGTCGGCACTTGAACATTGAACTTTTGACTCTGGCTGAGATAGAAAACATTAGCGGCAGCGAAGGAAATTTCCAGGTTAGTGTTCGGCAGAAACCCAGGGTGGTGGACATGGAAAAGTGCATCGCCTGTAATCTTTGTGCGGAGAAATGTCCTAAAAAGGTCCCTGATGAATATAATGAAGGGCTTGTAAAAAGAAAAGCCGCTTACATTAAGTATGGTCAGACAGTTCCGCTCAAATACGCCATTGACAAAGAAAACTGTATCTTTTTTGTCAAGGGCGGGAACCAGGGCAAAAAGGGCGGCGGTAAGTGCCGGGCCTGCGAAAAATATTGCCCTACCGGGGCCATAAACTTTGATCAGGACTTTGAGGATGAAATCAAGGAAATTAACGTTGGTTCCGTGATTCTCACACCCGGATTCAAGTCCTTTGATCCTTCAGTTTTTGATACTTACCAGTATTCCAATTTTAAAGATGTAGTTACCGGGCTGGAATATGAAAGACTCCTGTCGTCCAATGGACCCTGCATGGGTCATCTGCAGAGGCCTTCTGATCAGAAGGAGCCCAAAAAGATTGCCTGGCTGCAATGTGTGGGTTCCAGAAATATAAACAAATGCGACAATGGTTATTGTTCGTCAGTCTGCTGCATGTATGCCATAAAGCAGGCCATAGTTACAGCCGAGCATACAGCAGGCGATGTTGAACAGACCATTTTTTACATGGATATCCGGACTCATGGCAAAGAGTTTGAAAATTATCTTGAACTGGCCAAGGAAAAGGGCATCAAGTTTATTCCCAGCAGGATCCACAGTACCACACCCGGAGAAGACGGGGGGGTAGAAGTGGAGTACTTTAATGAAGAAACCGGGCAGCGTGTGGTTGAAAGCTATGACATGCTGGTTCTTTCCACTGGCCTGGAAGTCAGCAAGAACGTACAGGAACTGGCTGGCAAGCTTGAAGTTAAGCTGGACAAGTACAATTTTGCCGACAGTTCAAGCTTTGCTCCGTCAGCTACCAATGTCCCCGGCATTTTTGCCAGCGGGTGCTTCCAGGGCCCCAAAGATATTCCGCAGTCTGTAACTGATGCCTCAGCCGCGGCAGCTTCAGCTTCCATAGCTCTGAGCAGTCAGAGAGGTACCCTGGCCAAGGAAAGAACATTTCCGCCGGAAAAGGATGTTAACGCTGAAGAGCCCCGGGTTGGAGTGTTTATATGTTCCTGCGGCATCAACATTGCCGGTACCATTGATGTAAAGGAACTGACTGAGTATGCCGAAGGGCTTCCCAATGTTGTTTTTACCGACAACAACCTTTTTTCCTGTTCTCAGGATACCCAGGTTCTGATCAAGGAAAAAATTACAGAACATAACCTGAACAGGGTGGTGGTTGCGGCCTGCACACCCAGGACGCACGAGCCGCTGTTCAGAGAAACCATGAAGGATGCCGGTCTAAACGAGTATTTGTTTGAAATGGCCAATATCCGCAATCAGAACAGCTGGGTGCACTCCAAAGAGCCTGAAAAAGCACTGGAGAAAGCCAAGGACCAGGTACGCATGGCCGTGGCCAAAGCTTCCATGCTGACTCCTCTGGAGCATTTGTCCGTTAACGTTAACCAGACCGCTCTGGTCATTGGGGGCGGTATTTCAGGAATGGTTTCCGCTCTTGGAATTGCAGATCAGGGTTATGAAACCATACTTCTGGAAAAGACTGACAAGCTGGGCGGTAATGCCTGGAGCCTGGCAACTACCTGGCGCGGTGAAGAGATAAAGCCGTTTCTGGAAGATCTGATCTCCAAGGTTGAAAATCACCCCAACATCAAGTTGTACAAAAACGCCCAGTTAAAGACCAATACAGGGGCTGTGGGCGATTTTATCAGCGAGGTTGAAATAAACGGTGAAAAAAGGGCCATCAAATATGGTATTGCCATTGTCTGTACCGGAGGAAAAGAGCTCAAACCCAACGAGTATCTTTATGGTGAAGATAAAAGGGTGTTCACCCACCTGGAATTTGACAAGGAAATGAACGAGAATAAATCCGCCATGGAAAAGTCAGGCGGCGCAGTGTTTATTCAGTGTGTTGGATCCCGTGAGCCTGAAAGGCTTTATTGCAGCAGGGTTTGCTGTACGCACACCATGCATTCGGCAATCGAGCTCAAAAACGCTAATCCTGAAATGCCCGTGTACGTGCTTTACCGGGATATCCGGACTTATGGAGCCAGAGAAGACCTTTACAGAGAAGCCAGAGAAAAGGGCGTTGTCTTTATCAGGTACAATCTTGATAATAAGCCCCAGGTTTCCAAAGACGGAGATGATCTGGTGGTCAAGGTTAAAGACCATGTCCTGCAAAGGGATGTGGAAATCAGGCCCGGATATCTGGTGCTGGCTTCAGCCATCCTGCCTCCGGACAGCCAGGAACTGGTCAGCCTGTACAAGTGCAGCGTCAATAATGACGGCTTCCTGCAGGAAGCGCACGCCAAGTTGAGACCTGTTGACCTTAGTGTTGACGGAATGTTTCTGGCGGGTCTCTGTCATTATCCCAAGCCCATTGACGAGGCTGTTGCTCAGGCCCAGGCCGCGGTGTCAAGGGCATCCACCATCCTTTCCAAGGCTGTTATGCCTCTTGATTCCATCAAGTCGTTTGTTACTGAGAATTGTGATGGATGCGCCATCTGCGTGGATACATGTCCTTACGGCGCTATCAGCCTGACAGCGTATGAAGAAAATGGTGTGGAGCATAAAAAGATTGAAACCAACAACGCCCTTTGCAAGGGTTGTGGAATATGTGAAGCCACCTGTCCCAAGAAGGGCGTGTTCGTGCATGGCTTTACCAACGAGCAGATTAGAGCCCAGATTTATGCGGCTCTGGAAAATGTATAAAAATATAAGGAGAAGTTTCAATGGCTGAAAACTATGAACCCGTCATTGTCGGATTTCTCTGTAATTGGTGCGCATATGCCGGAGCTGATCTGGCTGGTGTTTCCCGTTTGCAATATCCAAGCAATATGCGCGCAATCAGAGTAATGTGTTCGGGAATGGTCCATCCGAATCTGGTGGTCGAGGCCTTGGAAAAGGGTGCCGACGGCGTCCTGGTCCTTGGCTGACACCTTGGTGAATGTCATTACCTGGACGGTAATCACAAAGCTTTTGCCAGGGCGCAGGCCGTGCATATGGTATTGGAAGATTTGGGAATTGATCCCGAGAGATTCAGGCTTGACTGGGTGTCTTCAGCTGAAGCCCCAAGGTTTGCCAAGCTGGTTTCCGAATTTACCGAGAAAATCAGGTCTCTTGGGCCAAATCCTGTCAAAGCCCAGAAAGAGGCTGTTAACGCCTAATGGCAACGGGAACTAAAATTCCCGTCCTTTATGGAGGTGCTTATATGACCAAGGTAACAGTAGCTGAAGAGTGGTTGAACGCCTGTTCCGGGTGTGAGATCGCTATTCTGAATGTTGGAGATGTCCTGGTTGACCTGTTGGTCAACAATCTGGACTTCGTTCATATACCGGTATTGATTGACAAAAAGTATTTCGGTCAGACCGGTGAAGAAAAGGAACTGAGCATTCCCGAGGCAGTGGTGGGCATTGTTTCGGGCGGGGTGCGCAATGAAGAGCATAAGGAAGTTCTTCTGGAAATGCGTAAAAAATGCCAGATACTTATCGCTCTGGGAACATGCGCTACCAATGGCGGCATACCGGCATTGATCAACATGTATTCAGAGGAAGAGTTGAAACAGTTTTACTACAAGGATTCCCCTTCTACAGACCCTGCGGATTATCCTTCAGAACATGTTCCGCCTCTTCTGGATAAGTGTTTTGCTCTGGATGAGTTTGTCAAGGTTGATCTTTCCCTGCCGGGCTGCCCGCCGCATCCTGACTGGATAGCCGGTGCCATACTGGCCCTGCTTGATGGAAAGACAGACTATAAAATGCCTGAGAGATCCGTATGTGATGCCTGTCCTACCATTAGAGAAAGCAAGAAGGGTATGGAAGACATCAAGCGTTTGTACCACGCGACTGAATATGATCCTGAAAAGCCGCTGGATGAGATGCGCTGTCTCCTGGAACAAGGCCTGCTTTGCCTGGGACCGGTGACCCACGTCGGCTGCGGCGGAACCAAAGGAGCGCCTCGGTGCATTTCCGCCAGGGTGCCTTGCCGGGGATGTTACGGACCAATCAGAAAGGGTGCCAAACCTCTGGTTGATTATATGGGAGCTCTGGCTTCAGTGGGATACGACCCGAGCAAGATGCCTGATCGTCGCGGGTATCTGTCACGTTTCTCCGGTTCTCACGGCGTACTTAAAAAGATTGGTTAGGAGGATAATATGGGAAAGACTCTGAATATAGCTCCCATAACCCGCATTGAGGGCCATGCCAGTGTGTCTATTCACCTGGATGACTCAGGAAATGTATCTGATACCCAGCTGCATGTCCTTTCTCTGCGCGGTTTTGAGAAATTTGTTATTGGAAGGCCGGTTGAAGAGGTGCCAAGAATTGTTAACCGCATTTGTGGAATCTGTCCCTGGCAGCATCATCTGGCTTCCAATAAGGCAGCTGATGAATGCCTGGGCGTGGAGCTTCCCCCCACTGGGAAAAAGCTGCGGGAACTCTGCCAGATGTTGGCGTATATCCCGGACAAGATTCTTCATTTTTATTTTCTGGCTGCGCCTGATTTTGTTCTGGGTCCGGACGCGGACTATTCAGTCCGCAATGTTGTTGGAATTGTCGGCGCCAACCCGGAGCTGGCCAAAAAAGTTGTTCATATGCGCTATAAGTCTCAGATGATACTTGAGAAATTCTCGGGCAAGGTAATTCATCCCATAGCCGGAGTTGTGGGCGGATTTTCCAAGCCTCTTCTTGAAGAAGAACGCAAGGAGATTCTGGCAGGTATCCAGGAACTTAAGGATTTCTGCGTGTTTACCATCAAGTTTGCTAGGGAGGAGGTATTTCCCAAGTATCTTGACGCAGTAAAAATTCTTGGAGTTTTTCCATCAGGCTATCTGGGAACTGTAAGGCCTTCTGACGGTGCCCTGGAGTTATATGACGGCGAACTGAGGCTCATGGACCAGAACGGCGATTTTGACCAGTTCAAGTACAGCGAATATGTTGACTATATTGGCGAACATACAGAGCCGTGGTCTTATCTGAAATTCCCTTATGCCAGGAAATGGGGACAACTTAAACTGGACGAAAACGATCCTGTGGGCGTTTACCGGTCCAACACCCTGGCCCGGATCAACGTGTGCGACAAGATGGCCACACCCCTGGCCCAGGAAGAACTGGACATATTCCGCAAGGCTTTCGGCCGTCCTACCCATCTGACGCTTCTTTATCACTGGGCGAGATTGATAGAACTTGTTCAGTGCTGCGAAAGAGCTGAAGAGCTGCTCAATGATCCTGAAATTACGGGACGTGAGCACAGGGCCGCAAATATTGAGCCCAAGGCGGGAGAAGGAGTTGGTTGTGTAGAGGCTCCCAGAGGCACCCTCATCCACCATTACAAGACCGATGATAATGGAATGGTGACCATGGCCAATCTTATTGTGGGTACCACTCACAATAACGCCCCCATGAACCTGTCCGTGAAACAGGCTGCCAAGGCCCTGATCAAGGACGGAAACTATGACCAGGGAATCCTGAACCGGGTGGAGATGGCCATACGCGCCTATGACCCGTGAATGAGCTGTGCTACTCACCGCCTGGACGGCGGCATCAACGTAGAACTGAACATTTATGATTCCCAGGGCAAGGTTGTAAAGACCATGGGTAAATAGATTAGACAGAAATCAAGAAATGATTTAAAAGAGGCCGTCTTCACGCCAGTGGAGGCGGCCTCTTTTTTTATAGATTACAAATAAATCAGGAGAAGATATGGACTGGTCCAGGATGTTTAATTCCAGGGTAGTTGTTTTTGGATGCGGGAATATCCTTTACGGGGATGATGGCTTTGGTCCCAAAGTTGTTGAAGCGCTGAACTCTGACGGTTCTCTTGGTGACGGCGTGGCCTGCCTGGACGCCGGCACATCAGTTCGTCCGCTGCTCTTTGACCTTATTCTGAGCGATAATCCGCCTGAGCGGGTGATAGTGGTGGATATAACCACTGACGAAGATATTGAACCCGGCCAGGTAAAGGAAATAGACGTAAGCCAGGTGGACCCCAAGAAAATCGGAGACTTTTCCATGCATCAGTTTCCCACCACCAATCTTTTAAAGGAGCTCCAGGACAGCACGGATATCAAGTTGAATATTCTGGTGGCCAGAGCGCTCAATGTCCCGGATCAAATGTATGAAGGCCTGACTCCGGAAATGGAGCAGGGGGTTACCCGGGCTGTCAGCAGAATCAAAGAAATTATCAGTCAGTAATTTGTTAGTGTTTACCTGTTCTTTTTGCGTGCAGAACTTCACCCGGGTTCTGTTTTAGTCCATGATAGTATTTTGAGTTGCTGCAACAATTTTAATGATTAAGCGTATTGATGATAAATCAGCAGAATATAAGAAATTTCAGCATAATAGCGCATATTGATCACGGCAAGTCCACCCTTGCAGACCGTATCCTGGAACTAACCGGATTACTTGGTGAACGGGACAGGAAGGATCAGTATCTGGACAGGCTTGAGCTGGAACGGGAGCGCGGCATAACCATTAAGGCCCAGTCCGTGCGTATTCCTTACAAGGCAAGAGACGGACAGGAATATGTGCTTAATCTTATTGATACGCCGGGGCACGTGGATTTTTCCTATGAAGTTTCCAGAAGCCTGGCCGCGTGCGATGGCGCTCTTCTGGTGGTTGACGCCACCCAGGGAGTCGAGGCCCAGACTCTGGCCAATGTCTACATGGCCCTGGACCATGATCTGGAAGTAATTCCAGTTCTTAATAAGATTGATTTGCCCAGCAGTGATCCCATGAGAATTGCTCAGGAAATTGAGGAGATTATCGGCCTGGACTGCACTGATGTTCTGCAGGTCAGCGCCAAAACCGGACTGGGCGTTGAAGACGTTTTAGAAAGCATAATTAATCTTATCCCACCGCCAAAGGGAGAATATAACGCTCCGCTAAAGGCTTTGATTTTCGACTCCTGGTATGACTCTTATCTGGGAGTGGTTGTCCTGTTCCGAGTCCTTGACGGGCAGATAAGAAGAGATCAGGAAATCATGATGTTTTCCAATAAGAAGAGGTTCGAGATCACCAAGCTCGGTGTGTTTTCACCTGACCCCAGGGAGATAGACCTGCTTGGTCCCGGTGAAGTGGGGTTTTTATGTGCTGGTGTTAAAGACCTTAAGGAAGCGCGGGTGGGTGATACAATAACTTCCACAGACCGTCCTATTGAAAAGCCTTTTCCTGGTTTTAAAAAAATCAAGCCCATGGTTTTCTGCGGTTTGTATCCTGTTGAATCTGCGGAATATGACGGGCTTAAAAGTGCCCTGGAAAAATTGCAGCTGAATGACGCAGCACTGGACTATGAGCCGGAAACTTCCCAGGCCCTTGGGTTTGGATTCAGGTGCGGTTTTCTGGGTCTTTTGCATATGGATGTTATCCAGGAAAGGCTGGAAAGAGAGTTCCAGGTTAACCTTATAGCCACTGCTCCCTCTGTCATTTACAAGGTTATCAACCTTGAGGGAGATGAGTTCGAGATTGATAACCCTTCCAAGCTGCCGCCTGCCCAGGAGATAAAATGTATTAAAGAGCCTTATCTGAAAATGGAGATTCATGTCCCCAACGAGTATGTGGGCAATGTTCTGGGGCTTTGCGAAGAAAAAAGGGGCATTCAGAAGAATATGCATTATCTGTCCTCCACCCGGGTGATAATTACCTACGAACTTCCATTTGCAGAGGTGGTCTTTGACTTTTTTGACCGCCTTAAATCCGTGACCAGAGGATTTGCTTCCCTGGACTATGAAGTCCTTGATTACCGTGAATCAAACCTGGTCAAGCTGGATATAATGATTAATGCCGAGCCTGTGGATGCCATGGCAGTTATAGTCCATAAGGATAAAGCCTATCAGAAAGGGCGTGCCCTGGCTTTAAAGCTTAAACGGGCAATTCCGCGCCAGCTTTTTGAAGTTATAATTCAGGCAACCATCGGCAATAAGATTGTGGCCAAGGAAAGGACCGCTCCATTGAGAAAAAATGTAACCGCAAAATGCTACGGCGGGGATATCACCAGAAAGCGCAAACTCCTGGAAAAACAAAAAGAAGGCAAACGCAGAATGAAAAGGATGGGCAGTGTGGAGATCCCGCAGGAAGCTTTTCTGGCTGCGCTGCAGACAGACGAGTAGCTCTTTGCAGGCTGGCATTCTTGAACAGGCCTCTTTGATACTGAGAGGTAATAAACAACTGTAACTCCTTGTCATAGCCGCTGGTCAGCCTTAAATTCAGCGGATGATCAGAAAATACGGCGAATAAATACAAATAATGATGAAAAATAAGGACGGGAAATATATGAACCCACGATGGCAGACCATGCTCAAGGAATACGCGGAAGCGCTGATTATCGCTCTGATTCTGGCGCTTTTTATTCGGACTTTTGTGATCCAGGCCTTTAAGATTCCTTCAGGCTCTATGCTCCCCACCCTTCAGATAGGAGATCACCTCCTGGTAAACAAGTTCAAGTACGGCATACATATGCCCTTTATGGACAAATACATCTTTGAGTTTGACGGTCCTCAGTTTCAGGATATAATTGTGTTTGAGTTTCCAGAAGATCCATCCAAAGATTTTATCAAGAGGGTGGTGGGTCTGCCAGGAGATGTTATTGAAATTAAAGACAAAAAATTTTACCGCAACGGTCAGAGCATCCATGAGGATTATATTCAGCACAGAGACCGGAGGGTAGTTGATAAACGCGATGATTTCGGCCCTTATACAGTTCCTGAAGACAGTTATTTTGTCATGGGTGACAACCGTGATGAATCCTATGATTCAAGGTTCTGGGGAGCTGTAGATAGGGAAGATATACTTGGAAAGGCCTGGATAATTTACTGGTCCTGGGAGGGTGTCTCCAATATCAGATGGGGCAGGATCGGCAACCGGATTCACTGACATATTTCAGTGCAAACCTGAAGTGGTGACACATGATTGCCAAAGTGACTACAGCTGCTCTTCTGGGCATAGACGCCTTCAGAATTCAGCTTGAAGTGGATTATTCCAGAAGCGGTCTGCCCGCTTTTACCATGGTCGGCCTGGCAGAAGGCGCGGTCAAAGAGAGTAAGGAACGGGTATTCTCGGCCCTGAAAAACAGCGGGTACAAACTCCCGCCAGCCAGGATCACCATCAACCTTGCTCCAGCTGATGTCCGCAAGGAGGGTTCAAGCTATGATCTGCCACTTGCCCTGGGCCTCTTATGCGCGTCAGGCATTATCCCTCAAAATAAAATCGAGAATATATTTCTGGCTGGAGAGCTCTCTCTAACCGGTGAACTCAAGCCCGTTAACGGAGCTCTTCCCCTGGCCCTTAAGGCCAGGGCTGACCAGGCAGCCATGGTCATGGTCCCTTTTCAGAACGCCCTGGAGGCGGCAGTTGTCCAGGAAATGCCGGTTTACGGGGTTAAAACCCTGGCCCAGGCCGTGGAATTTCTCTTGGGCGGCGAAGAAATTGAAGCGGCGAAATTTGATCTTGATCAGCTCTGGCAACAGGGAAGAAAGTTCTTTATTGATTTCTCTGAAGTCAAAGGTCAGGATCATGCTAAAAGGGCCATTGAAATAGCAGCTGCAGGCGGGCATAACCTGCTGCTTATCGGTCCTCCAGGAAGCGGCAAGACCATGCTGGCTCAGAGGATACCCACTGTTCTGCCTCCACTTACCTTTGAAGAAGCCCTGGAAGTGACCAAGGTCTATAGTGTTTCAGGACATCTGGAACCTGGTCAGGCCATGATTGTCCAGCGCAATTTCAGATCTCCCCATCACACCATATCCGATGCAGGCCTTATCGGAGGGGGGCATTATCCCAAACCCGGAGAAGTATCCCTGGCTCACCGCGGGGTTTTGTTCCTGGACGAACTGCCTGAATTTAAGAAACATGTGCTGGAAGTCCTGAGACAGCCTCTTGAGGATGGGGAAGTGACTATTTCCAGAGCGGTCATGTCCCTGAAATACCCGGCAAGCTTTATGCTGGTGGCAGCCATGAATCCCTGTCCGTGCGGTTA
>JBKHCI010000102.1:0-6248 GCA_046541915.1 Desulfonatronovibrio sp.
TCTGTTTCGGCCTGTCCTGCCTAATCTTCGGGTTTGATTCGGAAAAACAGGGTGTACAGTACCGGGACCACCAGCAGGGTCAGGACAGTGGCAAAGGTCAGTCCGAAAACAATGGCAATGGCCATGGATACCCAGAATACGTCAAAAAGCAGGGGAGTCATGCCCAGGACCGTGGACAGCGTGGCCATCATTACCGGCCTGAGTCTGCTTACAGAGGCATCCAGCACAGCCTCATATCTTTTTTTGCCTGCCGCGATATACAGATCTATCTGCTCTAGGAGCACCACAACATTCTTGATGAGCATGCCTGAGAGGCTTAAAGCGCCCAAGAGGGCCAGAAAACCAAATGGCTGGCCAGTGATGAGCAGGCCTGCCGCAACCCCGATCATGGCCAGAGGCAGGATCAGGAGTATGATCATGGGTTGAGCCGCTGTGCTGAACAGGCCCACGACAACAATGGCCATCAACATGAAACTTATGGGTACACCTGCAAAGACCGCTGCCTGGGAATCGCTGGACTTTTCATATTCGCCTCCCCATTCCATGCTGTAGCCCGGCGGGAGTTCTATGGATTCGATGTCCTTTTTCAGTCTGTTCCTGAGTTCCTGTCCTTTTTCCTGGATTGAATCGGCCTGGGCTGTGATGGTTCTGAACTTGTCGCGCCTGATGATTATTGAATCTTCCCATTGCAGGTTTGCCCCTGAAACGGTCTGACCAAGGGGCCTTCCTTTCCGGGAGGAATCAGAGCGGACATCAAGGGCGTAAATATCTTCAAGTCTTTGTCTGTATTCTTCAGAAGGCCGGATTATAATGGGCATGATTTTGTCATTTTCGCGGTAAACCCCGATGTCTACCCCGTGAAAATTGAGCTTCAGAGCCCTGGCCACATCCTGACGGTCCACTCCGGATCTGATTCCTCTGGCCTGAGAATATTCAAGTTCCTGAATCTTGACCCGCTGCCGCCAGTTATGGCGGACATCCCTGGAATCAGGGTCAGAGTTCATGATTTCCATGGCCTGATCAGCCAGCCCGCGCAATACATCTCTGTCCTGTCCGCTGAAGCGGACCTCAACAGGAAATTCCACAGGCGGGCCCATGGGAAATTTGCGAACCCTGGGTTCAGCGTAAGCAAAATGATCTGCCAGGTAATCATCGGCAAATTTTCTGACCTTATCCAGGTTGGCGGCGTCATCAAGGTTTATTATGATCTGGCCGAAGCTTTTGTTTGGAAAACGGGGTTCCATGGGCAGATAAAACCTGGGTGCTCCTTCTCCGATAAAAGACCCTGCAGACGTAATATTGGGATGATCAAGAAGCTTGTTTTCGATTATCTTCATGTCCTTGGAAACAGCTTCTATTCTGGAGCCCTGGGGAAGCCAGTAGTCAAGCATAAGCTGGGGTCTGGTGGAAGGGGGGAAAAAGGATTTGTCCACTTTTGCGAAGCCTGCCAGGGAGAGTATAAAAAGCCCGGCCATGATAATCAGAACCAGGGTTTTCCTGTTAAGACTTCGCACCAGGAGGCCTCGGTACAAGCGGTATAACCGGCCTGAGTAGGGCGGGGGTTTTCGGTCATTCCTGTCCAGATCTTTGCCCATAAACATATGACACCACAAGGGTGTGACAGTCATGGCTAAAAACCAGCTTACCAGCAGGGAAACAGCAATGACTATGAACAGTCCCCGGGTGTATTCACCAGTGTCGTCCCTGGCCAGAATGATGGGCATAAAAGCAAAAATGGCTACCAGAGTAGCTCCCAGCAGAGGCCAGGCTGTTTCCTTTACGGTCTGGGCAGCCGCGGCAATCTTTTTGGTGCCGCTTTGCATCCTGACCATGATGCCTTCAGTGATCACTATGGCATTGTCCACCAGCATGCCCAGGGCGATGATAAGAGCCCCCAGGGAAACCCGGTCCAGATCAAGCCCGGTATAGCGCATCAAAGCAAAGGTGATAAGGATGGTCAGAACAAGGCCGCTGCCGATAATCAGCCCGCTGCGCATGCCCATGAACAAAAGGATTAATAATGTAACAATACATAATGCCTGGATCAGGTTGATCATGAATGCGCTGATGGCCTGATTTACCTGGTCCGGCTCAAAGGCCACGTAGTGAGTCTGCACCCCCGGCGGAAGCCTGTCCTGGAGCTCTTTAAGTTTGTCATCTACTCCCCGGCCGGTTTCAATCACATTTCCGCCGTCTATGGTGGATACGGCAATGCCCAGTGATTGGGTGCCGTTAAAACGCATCATGTTCAAGGGCGGTTCATAAAGCCCCTTGCTTACCGTGGCAACGTCTCTAAGCAGTGTTGTCTGTTCGGCTCCGGTTTCCGGGTCAATCATCCCGAGAACCAGATTCCCCACTTCCTGGACACTGGAAAATTCACCGCTAACGTCCAGCCTGAGTCTTTCCCTGCCCACATCAGCGCTTCCCGCGTCAACTACCATGTTCTGCTGTTCCAGAAGAGAGACCACCCGGCCAAGCGGGATGCCCATTTCCGCCAATCTGGAGCGGGAAATATCCACATACACGCACTCTGTCTGCTCGCCCCAGAGCTCAACTCTGGAAACCTGATCCACCAGCAGCAGTTCTTTTTGAACCAGATCAGCATAGTGTTTCAGTTCCTGATACGAATATCCCGGGGCGGTCATGGCAATAAGCACCCCATAAACTTCTCCGAAGTCGTCTATGACCCTGGATGGTTCTGCTCCTGAAGGAAGTTCTGCCTGGACGTCATGTATTTTTCTTCGCAGATGATCCCACTCCTGAGGGACTTGCTGCGGGGGGGTGTCCTGCTGCAGATATACATGGGCAATGGATAAGCCGGCCCTGGATTCGGTGCGAACATAATCGAGCCGGTCCAGTTCCTGCACGGCCTTTTCAATTTTCTCTGAGACCTCTTCTTCCACCTGTAAAGGCGAAGCCCCGGGATATTCAGTGTGGACAACGGCTACCTTGATGGTAAATTCAGGGTCTTCCAGTTTGCCCATCTTGAAATAGGAAACCACTCCGGAAACAGCAAGAACAAGGGATAAAAAAAGGAAGAAGAATTTCTTTTTTATGGCAAATTCGGCTATATTCATGGGCTAAGACTTGAAATGCGGATTGAAATAGATGTTTATCAGCGGTTTACAGGGCCATGGATTCATTTATAACCCGGACCTTTTGGCCTTCTTCCAGGAATTCGGCTCCAGCCCTGATGATTGTCTCTCCGGGTTCAAGACCCTGCACAACCTGGACACCTTTGCTGGATAAATGTCCAATTCTGACCTGTCTGGAGGTTACCTGTTCAGTCTCGGGGTTATATATCCAGACCGTGCTTTTTTGACCGTCTCTGGAGATGATTGCGGTTTCAGGGACAATAACTGAAGCGTGTTTTTCATCAGTACCAAAGGCGATATAGACATCCGCGGCCATGGAAGGAAAAACCGCAACGCCATGAGGCCGGTCCATGATCGCGGTCAGGGGATAGCTCATGGTCGCGGGATCCGCGTCTGTGGCTAACTCCTTGATCCTGGCCGGCAAAAAGAAATCAGGAAAAGTTTCCAGGCGTACATGTATACTGCGGATCATGTCTTTGCGGACCATGAGCTGTTCAGGAAGTCCTGCGGTTATTTCCAGACGCGAAGTATCCTGAAGGGTGACAATGGGCATCCCCGCGGTTATGTTCTGGTGGTTGTCAACATGCTTCCGGGCCACGTATCCGTCAAAGGGGGCTTTCAGCACGGAGTCTTCGCGGGCTGATCTGGCCTCGTCAAGGCTTGCTTCCAGGGAATCGATCCTGGCCCGCATAGCCTGGATATCCTCCTGTCTTGCTCCGGTGGTGGCTTTTTGAAGCTCCATCTCCAAGGCCCGGACTTCACCCTGGGCTTCTTCTTTTTTGCTTCTGGCGTTATCCAGGACTGCTTTGGCAATTACGTCCTTCTTATGCAGCTTCCGGTATCTTTCATATTGCAGGTCAGCCTCTTTCAGGGCTGCCCGGGCCGCTGTGAGTCTGGCTTCAATGGACTGTATGTCTTCTGTCCTTGCCCCGGCGAGCATGGCTTGCAGGTTGGCCCTGGCTTCTTCAAGCCTGCCGGATATATTTCTCTGGGCAATGATGAAATCCCTTGAGTCCAGCAAAGCAATAATATCACCAGCTTTTACGTACTCCCCTTCTGATACTGGAAATTCAGCAAGTTTGTTGGAAACCCGGAAGGAAAGGTTTACCTCATGGGCCGGACTGATTTTTCCCGGAAATATTCTGGTTTCAGTTGTCCGGGATTCAGGAATGGTCATTGTCTGCACCGGCCTGACTGTTTTTTCAGGCGTTTCCGCTTCCTGACAGCCCGCAGCCACAAGCAGGATGAAAGCTGCTATGAATTTAAGCAGATAATCAAACACTGAGCTCACCTTATTATTAAACTTTATCAGTTGAGGGTAGTGGTTGTTTCTGGGGATTCCCCGGAATTACCTGGTGCCCAGGCTGACGTTCTTCTCTCCCATGGCTTTATATATAGCAGCCATGGCTTTGAGATAATCAGCATTGGCATGTATCAGGTTGGCTTCCGCTCCGGAAAGCCTGGCCTGGGCATCCAGAACATCCGTGTTGGTTCCGACCTGGGCTTCATACCTGGCCACAGCCATCCTGTAGCTTTCTTTGGCTTCTTCCAGCCCTTCCCGGGCCACATCAATCCTCTGGCGGCTTTCATCGATATTCAGAAAATTTGATTTAACTTCATATACTACAGTGTTAAGCAGGTTTTCATACTCGGCCATGAGTTGCCTGGTCTTCTGTCCGGCCTGTTTGTGGGCATAGTATGTCTGTCCCCATTCAAAAAGTTTCCAGTCCAGCCTGACTCCTGCCTGCCATTCGCTTTTGTCCTGCAGTCTGCTGCCGCTTACTGACGGATCATCTCCGCGGCGGTAATAATCAAAACTGGCACCGATCTGTGGATAAAAGGAACTGGCTGAAATTTTTTCGTCTTTCAGGGCAATCTGCACGCTTTTATCGGCAATGAAGATGTCCGGCCTTTTTTCCAGGGCACGCTCCCGGCAATCTTCAAGGGTAAGGGTGAAGGCTGGAAAGTCAAACTCGTCCTGATAGAATACTTCATGTTCCTGGGGAAGGTTGAGGAGCATGTTTAACCTGGCGGTCAGGTTGTCCACTGCGTTTTTGGCGGAAATAAGATCCTGGCGGGCCTGTGCCACATCCACCTGAGCCTGCAATACGTCCAGCTTGGGAGCCAGGCCTACATCATAAAATGACTCGCTTACATTAAGATGAGATTTGAGGCGCGTTAGTGAAACCTCAGCCACGCTGACCGACTCTCTTGCTGCCAGAAGATCAAGAAAAGAAGTCTGTATCTCCAGGATGAGGTCCAACTCGGCCTTGGTAACCTGGGACTCGGCCTGTTCATTACCCAGTTTGGCCTTTTCAAAATTGCTCAGGATGTTGAAGCCGGTAAAAAGGGGCTGTTCAATATTGAAGTTCATTGTCCAGACATCACGCGACCCCTGGATTCTTCTGCGGGTTAGCGGATCCATACTGGTGGGGCCTTCATCCAGGCGGGTATAGGCGTAAGAAGTCTTGAATTTTGGTCCAAACGCTCCCCGGGCAGACTTGGTGGCATACTCAGATCCTTTGAGTGCTTCCCGGACTGCCTGCAGTGAATGGTTTTGTTTAAGACCCATGTTTACGGCGTCTTCAATATCCAGGACTTCCTGAGCGGTTGCCTGGTGCGTGGGAATGAGCACTGACAGGGCCAGAAGGTACCAGAAAAAAGAAGTTGAAAGTTTCATTGCGTTACTCCCATAAAATTTAAAACATAACATTGATATTATTAGGTAAAATTGAAGACGAATACGTGTCTGGACAATCGGAAGTTTTTGTAACCAGAAGTATGCAAGGTTGTATATGGATAAATGGAAAAATATGCAATTTGTTGATATGTTCCTGAAATTTCCAGATAAAAAAGGCCAAATAAAATAGTTGCAATTGAAATTAAAAAAAAATAACTTAGCAAAGTCTTGTTAAGTTAACAATATTAAAAATATATCAACCGATTATTTATGGAGGCTTTTATGCTGGAAGGTATGGTACTGCTTATGGCCCTTGTTATACTGGGAATTATTCTCAAGGCTATCCATAGTGAACATGGTCCCCAGGATAATGGCGGACATTAATATTTATACTTTCTGATGCGCCCGTAGCTCAGCTGGATAGAGCGTCGGACTTCGAATCCGCAGGCCGGGGGTTCGAATCCCTCCGGGCG